>DAOTYM010000032.1:0-6913 GCA_034434775.1 Anaerolineae bacterium
GTCCCGCAGGGGCACCGTCCGGTTGAAGACCAGGAGGTCTGGCGTCGTATCTGGGTCCACGCAGAAGTACCCCAGCCGCAGGAACTGGTAGCGGCTCTCCGGCGCGGCACCGGCCAGGCTGGGCTCCACCTTGCACCCCGTCAGGACTTCCAAGGACTTGGGGTTCAGGTACTGCCGCCAATCCCCTCCTGCGGCGTCCACGTCGGGCACGGTGAAGAGGTGGTCGTAGAGGCGCACTTCGGCGTCCAGGGCGTGGGCCGCCGAGACCCAGTGGAGCGTCCCCCGGACGACGCGCCCATCGGGCGTGGCCCCACCGCGGCTCTCCGGGTCGTAGGTGCACCGCAGTTCCACCACCTCGCCCTTGGCATCCTTCACCACGTCCACGCAGGTCACGTAATAGGCGTGCTTCAGGCGCACCTCGCGGCCAGGGGCCAGGCGGAACCAGCCCTTGGGTGGGTGCTCCGCGAAATCGTCCCGCTCCACGTAGAGGACCCGAGAGAAGGGCACGAGGCGCGTGCCCATGGAGGGGTCCTCGGGGTTGTTGTCGGCCTCCACGTACTCCACCTGGCCTTCGGGGTAGTTCTCAATGACCAGGCGCAAGGGCCGCAGGACGGCCATCACGCGAGGGGCGCGCTTGTTGAGGTCCTCTCGGACGCAGTGCTCCAGGAGGGAGATGTCCACCAGGCTGTCGGTCTTGGCCACGCCGATGCGCTCGCAGAAGTCGCGGATGGCTTCCGGGGTGTAGCCGCGGCGGCGCAGGCCAGCGATGGTGGGCATGCGCGGGTCGTCCCACCCGCGGACGTACCCCTCCTCCACCAGGACGAGGAGTTTGCGCTTGCTGAGGACGGTGTGGCTCAGGTTCAGGCGCGCGAGCTCAATCTGGCGGGGGTGGTGCACGCCCAGCTGCTCCAGGAACCAGTCGTACAGGGGCCGGTGGTCCTCAAACTCCAGGGTGCAGATGGAGTGGGTGACCCCCTCAATGGCATCCGACTGGCCGTGGGCCCAGTCGTAGGTGGGGTAGATGCACCACTTGTCCCCTGTGCGGTAGTGCGTGGCGTGGAGGATGCGGTACATGATGGGGTCTCGCAGGTTCATGTTCCCGGACGTCATGTCAATCTTGGCCCGGAGCACGTGGCTGCCATCGGGGAACTCCCCGGCCCGCATGCGCTGGAAGAGGTCCAGGTTCTCCTCTACGGAGCGGTTGCGGTAGGGGCTCTCCTTGCCGGGGCGGTTGAAGTCGCCGCGGTACTCCCGGATCTCCTCCGCGCTGAGGCTATCCACGTAGGCCTTGCCTGCCTTGATGAGTTGCACCGCCCACTCGTACAGCTGCTCAAAGTAGTCGGAGGCGAAGTAGAGACGGTCCTCCCAGTCAAACCCCAGCCAGCGCACGTCCCGCTGGATGGCCTCCACGTATTCCATCCGCTCGGTGAGGGGGTTGGTGTCGTCCATCCGCAGGTTGCAGACGCCCCCGAACTCCTCCGCCAGGCCGAAGTTCAGGCAGATGGACTTGGCGTGTCCGATGTGGAGGTAGCCGTTGGGCTCGGGGGGGAACCGAGTGACCACCTTGCCGCCGAATCTGCCGGTCCGGATGTCCTCCTGGATGATCTCCCGGATGAAGTGGGAAGTGGGCGCAGGCTCGGCTTTGGACATTGCTTGGGACTCCTCCTTCGCTCTTGCGGCCCGCGCCTAGAGGGCGCGGCCTCCATGCGCCGCAAAGTATACCCCGGAGGGGGCGAAGAGGCAACTGGGGGCTTGCCTGCCTCTTTTGAAAAGTCCTGCCCCTTCCTCGGCCTTGACAGGGAGGGAGAACCAGACTACACTGTTAATGGAAGTTCGGAAAGGGGGAGGTGGTGTGGGATGAGGGGCCGGGTGACGCGGCGGGAGTTCCTGCGGTGGGCCGGACGCGCCGGCGCGGCCCTGGCCCTGGGCTCCGCCTTGGGAGGAGCCGCGGGCTGCCGCGCCTCCTCCACGCCGGAGCCCACCGGGGCACGCACGGCAGGCGGCGCCGACCGCTTCGTCCGCGAGGCGCTCCACTACCTGGGCATGGAGGAGACGCTGGACTGCGCTTCCTGCCACCAGCCTGAGGAGCCCAGCCGGGTCCTCTACTGCCACGTGTCCCACGGGCAGGACTACGTGCAGTGCAAACTGTGCCCTCGGGAGTGCGTCATCTCCGAGGGGGCGCGCGGGGAGTGCGGCGTGCGGGAGAACCGCGGTGGCCGCCTGTACACGGTGGTGTACGGGCGGGCGTGCGCCCTCAACAACGACCCCATTGAGAAGAAGCCTTTCTTCCACTTCCTGCCTGGCTCCTACGCCCTGTCCCTGGCCACCGCGGGGTGTAACCTGCACTGCCTCTACTGCCAGAACTGGTCCATCTCCCAGGCGCGGCCGGAAGAGGTCCAGAACCAGGACCTCATGCCGGAGGACCTGGTGGCCTATGCCGCGCGCCTGGGCAGCAAGAGCATCGCCTACACCTACACAGAGCCCGTGGTCTTCCTGGAGTACGTCCTGGGCACGGCGCGCCGGGCGCGGGAGCGGGGGATCCGCAACGTGGTCATCAGCGCAGGGTACATCCAGGAGGAGCCCCTCAGGGCCCTGTGCCGCCACGTGGATGCCATCAAGATAGACCTCAAGGCCATCACGGAGGAGTTCTACCGCAAGGTCTGCGACGCCACCCTGGCTCCCGTGCTCCACGCGCTCAAAGTCATCCGGGCAAGCGGCGTCCACCTGGAGATCGTGCACCTGGTGGTGCCCACCCTCAACGACAGCCCCGAGGAGTTCCGCCGTCTGGCGCGGTGGGTGGTGGAGGAACTGGGCCCGGACGTGCCGCTGCATTTCAGCCGCTTCTACCCCATGTACCGGTTGACCAACCTGCCTCCCACGCCAGTGGAGACCCTGGAGCGGGCCCGCTCCATCGCCCTGGACGAGGGGGTGAAGTTCGCCTACATCGGCAACGTGCCTGGCCACGATGGCGAGAACACCTACTGCCCCCGCTGTGGCCTGCTCCTCATCCAGCGAATCGGGTACGCCATCCAGAAGTTCCGCCTGGAGGGGGGGCACTGTCCCCAGTGCGGCGAGAGCATCCCCGGGGTCTGGGCGTGAGGTGGCCGAGGGGCGCTGGCACGCCCCATGCAGCCTCGGGAGGGAGGTAGGCCTCTCAATGGCAAGGGGGAACAGGGGAAATGATCTCCCGTGATGAGGTGAGGAACGTCCTCGCCCGCGTGGACCTCTTCCGGGACCTGGACGAGCGAGACCTCCGGGCGCTGGCCACCTACGCCCAGGAGGAGCCCCATGCCGCCGGCGATGTGATCTGGGAGCAGGGCGACCTGGGGACCACCTTCTACGTGGTCCTCGCGGGGAAGGTCGGGGCCAAGGTGGTGGACGAGGCCGGCGTGGAGCGGCTGGACCGCGTGCTGGGGGAAGGGGAGTGGTTCGGCGAGACCTCGCTCCTCACCGGCGAGACCCACGAAGCGACCATGGAGGCCTTGACCGACTGCGTCCTCCTGAGCCTCCGGAAGGAGGACTTTGACGCCTGGGCAGAGAAGCACAAGGGGGCGGTCCGGCGCCTGCGCATGCGCCCCGACGTGCGGCGGAAGTACGAAGCGCCCCACTTCCGGTGGCTGGAGCCGGGTGAGGTGCCCGTCCTCTTCTGCCGCCGGCACCCGGTGCACATGCTCCTGCACCTTCCCCTGCCCCTGGCCGTCTTCGCCGTGGGGTGCCTGGTGGCCCTTGCCGGGGGAGAGGACGGCCTGGGGCGTGCCCTCTTGGGGCTGGGCCTGGCCACCGCCTTTGCCGGGGCGCTGGCGGTGCTGTGGACCGTGCTGGACTGGCGCAACGACTTCTTCATGGTCACCAACCGCCGCGTGGTCCAGATGGAAAAGGTCCTCTGGATCAGCGAGGTGCGTGCCGAGGCCGGCCTGGAGCAGATCCAGGACGTGCGGACGTCGGCCAAGAACGCCTTCCAGCGGATGCTGGGGGTGGGGACCGTGCGCCTGGAGACGGCAGGCGCTACAGGCCAGATCCAGTTTGACTTTGTGGCCAACCCCGAGGCGATCAAAGAGGAGATCTTCAAGCAGAGGAGCAGGGCTCTGGCGCGCCGGCGCGCGGCGATGCGGGGGGAGATCCGCCGCGAACTGCGCCGCCGCCTGGGCCTGGAGGAAGCCCCGCCCGAGGAAGAAGGAGTCCCTCCTGCCCCTGCCGAACCTGAGAAGGAAGAGGCCCCCCGCAAGCGGCGCCTCTCCTGGGCGGCGGTGCGCAGGCTCGTGCGCTACTTCGTGCCGCGCTTCCGCGAAGAGGCGGACGGTGTGGTCACCTGGCGGAAGCACTGGCTGATCCTCCTGCGCAAGACGATCCTCCAGGTGCTGGTGATGGTTGCCCTCCTCGTGCTGGGCAGGGCTTTCCCCTGGATGGGGGCCCTGAGCGCCTTCATGGCCGTTGCCTGGCTGGGGATGCTCTTCGCCCTCTGGTACATGTACGCGGACTGGCGCAACGATGTCTATCAGGTGGCCGGCACCCGCATCGTGGACATGACCCAGCGCCCCCTGTGGGGCCGCAAGATCCGCAAAGAGGGCGAACTGGCCAACATCCAGAACGTCACTTACCGCATCAAGGGCCCCATCCAGGCCTTCCTCAACGTGGGGGACGTCATCATTGAGACCGCTGGCCGCACGGAGAACTTCCAGTTTGTGGGGGTGTACAATCCCAGGGAGGTGGCCAACGAGATCTGGCGGCGGCTGGCCCGGTTCCGGCGCGAGCAGGAACACAAGGAACGGATGGGCGAGCGCCAAACCCTGGGCGATTGGTTTGAGGAGTACGCCCGGCTGACGGGCGAGGCCCGCCAGAAGCCAGGCAAGGGATAGACGCGACAGGCCCGCTGCCAGTTCAGGCAGCGGGCCTTGCCCCTCCAGACCTCACCCCCTACCCCTGGTAGGGGGCGAGGAGTAGGGGCGGTTCACGAATCGCCCTTCCCTCAGGCACGCCCCTTGCGGCGCCGGACCAGGGTGCGGATCAGGAAGACCAGGAGAGCCACTGGGGCGGCGACCAGGATCAGGATGGGCAGGACGAACACCACCAGCCAGATCACGGCGTCCACCAGCCACTGCAGCGCCTTGACCAAGGAGCGGCTGGCTTCCCGCAGGGTCACCAGGGGCTTCCAGCCGGGTTCCACGACGGGGGTGCTCAGCACGTGGGGGGCGATGCTCAGTTCAATGGTGGCGAAGTCCACCCGCCGCTCCAGGTACTGCATGCGCCCCTTCAACTGCTCAATCTGGCCCCGGATCTCCGTCAGTTCCCGGTAGACCGCCAGGACGTCTTCCGCCTTCTGCGTGCGCTCCCGCACTTCTGTCAGCAGTTGCTGGAGTTCCTTCTCCGTGAGTTCCAGGTTGCGGAGCCGCGCCTGAAGGTCCACGTATTCCTCAGTGACGTCCTCGCCCTGGGTGCTCTCCCGCTCCACCTCCACGGCCAGGGCCTTGATCTGGGCCAGGGCATCGTCAAAGCGCTCGGCCGGCACTCGCAGGACCATCGTGGCGTAGAGGCGCTCCCCCTGCTTGTACACCTGGGAGGAGGTCACGTAGCCGCCGAGGCCCTCCACCACGGCCTTGGCCCCCTGGACGGCCTCCACCGTGTCCTTCACGGTGATAGAGAGTTGGGCCGTGCGGATGAGCATCCGCTCCTCTGCGCCGGCGGCTGGGGGCACGGGCTGCCTGGGGATAGGAGCCGAGGTAGGGGCAGCAGGCAGCGCGACGGCCTTCTCCACCACCACCGTGGCCACAGGGACCACCTCCTGGGGAGGGGCCGCTATCCTGGGGGCGCACCCCGAAAGGGCCAGCGCAGCAGCCAGAAGGAAGAAGGTCAGACCCTTCAAGGTACGGGCGCGGTCTCTCATAGGATGTCTCTCCTCTCTGTGCAAACAGGCCGTCCCAATAGGGGCAGGCTCCCGTGCCAGCCCCTCAACCGCCGGTGGATCTGGCAATGGATAGACGCCCAGCGGGCAGGCAGGGTTCCCTACCACCCGTAACTCAACCGCGCGATGAGGCGCGGCGGCAGGTTCCACCTGAGCATCTCCTCCTGGGTGCGCTCCACAGGGTAGGGGATGCGGCGGAACTGGATTTCCAAGGCCTCCAGGTCCAGGAGCGCGTAACTGGCGCGCGGGTCGCCATCCCGTGGCTGGCCCACGCTCCCCGGGTTGACGATGAACCGCCCTTCGGCCAGGGAGACGGGGCCATCCAGGGAAGGGGCCAGGGCGAGGGTCTCCTCTGGCACGCTGGCTTCTTCAAAGATGATGGGGATGTGGGTGTGCCCCACCAGGCAGAAGGGGGTCTGGAAGTGAGGGAAGTTGGCCGCCGCCAGGCCCGGGTAGAGGATGTATTCCCAGATGGGTTGGCGGGGGCTGCCGTGCACGAGGAGGAAAGGCCCCTCCTGGCGGGACTCGGGCAGGGAGGCGAGGTAGGCGCGGTTCTCGTAGGTGAGGCGGGCCATGGTCCATTCGCAGGCGCGGCGGGCATCGGGGTTGAACTCGTCCAGGGGAACGCGGCCCAGGCTCGCCCAGTCGTGGTTGCCGGCGATGCACAGGAACGGCTTGGGCTGTTGCCGCAGGAGCTCAATGCACTCGTTGGGGTGAGGGCCGTAGCCTACCAAGTCTCCCAGGCACCAGATGGCTTCGTAGGGACAGTTCTTCGCGTCCTCCAGAACCGCTTCCAGAGCCATCAGGTTGGCGTGGATGTCGGAAATCAGGAGAACCTTCATGCAGGATTGCCTTCGGATCGTCTTGGGCCTCGCGCCCAGTGGGTCCCAGGGATGACTCATTCTTACAGAACTCTGACAGCCTTCCGGTGTGACAGACCGTAGGGCACGCCTCCTGGCGTGCCATCTAGCGTCCGGAAGAGCCGTTAAAGTCTTCCCTTTGTAAAAACGAGTC
>DAOTYM010000033.1:0-5425 GCA_034434775.1 Anaerolineae bacterium
GCCGTCGCTGTGGCGGTGGGTGGGGAAACTTTCCGAGCGCACCTGCCCAACTCGGGCCGCCTGCGGGAACTCCTGGTGCCAGGCGCTCCGGTCCTCCTGGCGCCGCGGCCCGGGCCGGGGCGGAGCACGCCCTACGACCTGGCCCTGGTGCGCCAGGGGACGGAGTGGGTCTCGGTGGACGCGCGCCTGCCGAACCGCCTTTTCTGGGAGGCCTTGGAGGAGGGCCGCCTCTCCGCGTGGCATGGGGCCCGGGTCCTGCAGGCCGAGGTGCGGCACGGGGGGAGCCGCCTGGACTTCTTGGTGGAAGGGCCGGAGCCGGGTGTGCGGACCTGGGTGGAGGTCAAATCCGTCACCTTGGTCCAGGAGGGGTACGGCCTCTTCCCCGACGCGGTCACGGCGCGGGGCACCCGGCACCTGGAGGAACTGGCCGCGGCCCTCGCCCAAGGGGACCGCGCGGCCGTGGTCTTCGTGGTCCAGCGGGGGGACGCGCGGGCCTTCCGCCCCCACTGGGAGGCGGACCCCCTCTTCGCCCGCAGGCTGGCCGAGGTGGCCGAGAAGGGTGTGCAGGTCCTGGCCTACCGCTGCCAGGTCTCCCCGGAGGAGGTCCGCCTGGCAGAGCCACTCCCCGTCCGCCTGAAGGGGCTGGGGGTGGGGTCGGCCCAGGGCGAGGTCTGAGGGGCGATTCACGAATCGCCCCAGACCCTTTCCCTCTCCGCATGCGGAGAGGGAAAGGGGGCTAGGGGGTAGGGGTGAGGTCTGCAGGGGCAAAGCATGCCTTGCCCCTGCAGGCAAGCCTCCTGTACGGCCGCGTCGGCGTAGGCCGTCGCCGGGTCTGAGCCCCGATTTGAATCGGTGGCCGAAAATGGTAGGGGCGGTTCATGAACCGCCCCTACGGACCCCTGCCGCCCTCGCAGGGAAGGGGCTGGGGGTGAAGCCGGACTTGGAGAGGCCCGGTTTGACAGGCTGGCGAATTATACAGTATAATGTACCAGCGTCGCAGCGCGCATGGCAGGGGCCTCAGCGCCACCACACCTTTTCGCAAGGCAGAACATGGCAGAACACGCGGACTTTCTCCTCATCCACGCGCACCTCTTCACCATGCAGGGCCCTGGCGTCGGCTACGTCAAGGACGGGGCCGTGGCGGTCCAGGGCGACCGCATCGCCGCTGTGGGACCGACGGACGCACTCCTCCAGCGCTTCGCGGCCCGTGAAGTCCTGGATTCCACGGGGTACGCCGTCCTGCCCGGCCTCGTGGACGCCCACCTGCACTCCCCCGAGTCCCTCCTGCGCGGGGTAGCCCAGGACGTGAGCCACTGGATGCAGTTGGCCCTGGACCCCTACCTCCGCCACCTCGGCCCCGAGGAGGCCCTGGCTGGCGTGCGCCTCAGCGTGCTGGAGGGGCTGAAAGCCGGCACGACCACCTTTGGCGACTACACCCTGCCCATCCCAGGCTGGCCCGAGTTCTACGAACGCCTCGGCGTGCGGGCGCGCCTCACCCCGAAGATCAACGCCCTCCCCGCAACGGGCATGGCCGGCCTCAAGGTGGGGGACCTGTACCCCTTTGACGAGGCGCGGGGCAGGGCCATGCTGGACGCGGCCCTGGCCTTCGCCCGGACCTGGAACGGGGCGGCGGGCGGCCGCATCACCGTCATGCTCGGCCCCCAGGCCCCCGACATGCTCCCCCGCGAACTCCTCCTGGAGGTCAAGCGCGCCGCCGAGCGGGAGGGGCTGATGATCCACATGCACGTGGCCCAGGGCGACCGCGAGATAGACCAGATGCTCAAGCGCTATGGCAAGCGCACCCCAGCCTACCTGGACGAACTGGGCTACCTGGATGGACAACTCCTGGCCGTCCACCTGACGGAAGCCACGGATGAGGAAACGGCCCTCATCGCCCAGCGGGGTGCCCACATGGTCCTCTGCTCGGGGAGCATCGGCATCATTGACGGCATCGTCCCACCAGCCTATGTCTTCCGGCAGGCGGGCGGCCTGGTGGCCCTTGGCACCGACCAGGCCAGCGGCAACAACTGCCTCAACCTCTTCAACGAGATGAAACTGACGGCCCTCTTCAACAAGGTCAAGTACCGCGATCCGACGGTCATGCCGGCGTGGGATGTGCTGCGCATGGCGACGGTTGAGGGCGCCCAGGCCATCGGCCTCGGAGATGTCGTCGGGTCCCTCGCGCCGGGCAAGCAGGCGGACCTGATCTGGGTGGACCTTTCGGCGTTGAACCTGAGCCCGGTCCTGGAGGCGCCGGTGCGCAACCTCGTGCCAAACCTGGTGTACGCCGCCTCCGGCCACGAGGTGGCCCACGTCATGGTGGCTGGGCGCATGGTGATGCGTGACCGGCGGGTCCTCACGGTGGACGAAGCGGCGATCCGGGAGGAGGCCCAGCGCCGGGCCGAGGAAGTGGCGCGGCGGGTGGCCGCCGACCCAGAGGCCCGCAACCTGGCCCTGCTGCGTCCCATGGCCACGGGGCATCTGTAGGGGACTGGAGATGGCGCGGTACGTCCTTCTGCGCGTCGTCGGCCTCATCGCCGTGCTCCTGGTCGTCACCGTCATCACCTTCGCCCTGATGCACGACGTGCCGGGCGGTCCCTGGAAGTACGGCGAGCGGCTGGCCAGCGAGGAGCAACTGGCCGCGCTCAAGGCCAAGTACGGCCTGGATAAACCGGTCTGGCAGCAGTACTTCATCTGGCTCCGGGGCGTGCTGCGCCTGGACTTCGGCCGCTCCTTCCAGCACCCGGACGAGACAGTCCTGGACCTCATCAAACGGACCTGGCCGGTCACGATGCACCTGGGCCTCATGGCCCTCGCCCTGGCCTTCGGGATCGGCATCCCCCTGGGCATCATCGCCGGCCTCAAGCAGAACACCTGGATAGACTACCTCGCGACCCTGCTTTCCATTGTGGGGTTCGTCACCCCCCACTTCGTCTGGGGCATCCTGTTCATCCTGATCTTCTCGCTGACGCTGAAATGGCTCCCCACCGGCGGCTGGGAGGGCCCGAGGAACTGGATCATGCCGGCGGTGGTCTATTCGCTGGCGCCCATGGCTGCCATCGCCCGCTACACCCGCGCCAGCGTGCTGGAGGTGGTCCACGCGGACTACATCCGCACGGCACGGGCCAAGGGCCTGAAGGAGCGGGCCATCATCCTGCGGCACATGCTGCCCAACGCCATGATCCCCCTGATCACGGCCCTGGGCCCCATCGTCCCCGACCTGATCACCGGCTCCATCTTTGTGGAGGCCATCTTCCGGGTCCCGGGCCTCGGCCAGTTCTGGGTGACCAGCACGGTGGCCCGCGACTACAACATGATCATCGGCCTCACGGTCCTCTGGTCGGTGCTGATCGGGACGACCTACCTGGTGACCGACATCTTGTACGCCTATGTGGATCCACGGATCCGCCTGAGGTGATAGGGAGGGGGGAGTGAAAGGGCCTTCGGAGCCACGGGAAGGGCTTGGAGGGCGCCAGGGCGAAGCGGCCGCGGCCCAGGGGGACTGGTACCGCACCCGGCCGGAGCGCAGCCTCTACCGCGATGCCCTGCGGCGCTTCGCCCGCAACAGGCTCGCCCTCGCCGGCCTGGCCCTCGTGCTCCTCGTGACCGTCCTGGCCGTCTTCGCCGACGACTGGTTCATCGCCGTGTTCCAGGGCCGTCCGGCCAGGCCCCTCATCGCCCGGACGCCCTACGACAAGATCTTCTTCGGGCCGGCAGGGGCCTTCCCTGGGCGCACGTACTGGATGGGCACGGACCTGAACGGACGGGACCTCTTCAGCCGCATCGTCTACGGGGCCCGCATCTCCCTGAGCGTGGGCATCCTGGCCCAACTCATCGCCCTGGGCATCGGCATGCCCCTGGGGGCGCTGGCTGGCTGGAGGGGAGGGATCGCCGATTACCTGGTCATGAGGCTGGTGGACATCATGTCGGCCCTGCCGACGCTCCTTTTCGCCTACTTCATCATGGCCCGCCTCGGCGCTGGGTACTGGAACGTGATGCTGGCCATCGGCGTCACCAGTTGGCTCACCATCTGCCGCCTGACCCGGGCCCAGTTCCTGGCCCTGCGGGACAAGGAGTTCGTGGAGGCGGCGCGTGCCGTGGGGGCGAGCGGCTGGCACATCATCCGCAGGCACCTTTTGCCCAACGCCCTGGGGCCCATTATCGTCGCCCTGACCCTGGGCATCCCCTCGGCCATCTTCGCCGAGGCTTCCCTCAGTTTCCTGGGGGTGGGCATCAACCCGCCCATGCCCAGTTGGGGGCAGATGCTGGGGCGCGATGGCATCGCCAACATCTCGTTTTACTGGCACCTGGCCCTGTTCCCGGCCCTGATGATCGCCCTCACCATGCTGGGCTTCACCCTCATGGGGGACGGCCTGCGCGATGCCCTGGACCCCCGGACGCTGCGTTAGCAACCTGTGGAGCGAGAGGTATCGCCGTGAACTACTTTGCCTATGGGTCGTTCCTGGACCAGGAGACGCTGCGGACCCACTGCCCCCATGCCCGGGTTGTGGGACGGGCCTGGCTGCCGAACTTCCGGGTGGAGTTCAACTTCCTCTCGCGCACCTACGGAGGTGGCGTGACCAGCGTGGAGTTCGCGCCGGGCCAGGTGGTGCACGGCGTCCTCTACGACCTCTCTCCAGAGGAGATGGCGTACCTGGACACCATTGAGGACGTGCCCCAGGGGCACTACTACCGCCAGACCGTGGCGGTGGTAGACGAGAAGGGGCGCATCCTCCAGGCCGAGGTCTACCGGACGACCCACCCGGCCGGGCCCTTCACGCCCACGCGCCGCTACGTGGGGCTGATGCTCAAGGGAGCCCGCGAGCACGGCCTGGACCCAGCCTACATCCGGACTCTGGAGGACCTGTACGCGTCCTTGCCGGCGTAGGGAACGTTGAGGAGGGAGGGGAAACCTCGTGGCTGTCCATCGCGGACAAGGTGTGGCCCACATCGGCTTTGAACTGCCCTGGCCCCGGGTGCACGATGCCACCGGCTACTGCGCCGCGGAACTGGCGGTGGAGGAGGCCAACGCCAGGGGGGACCTGCCCTGCCGGGTGGAACTCGTGCCCATCATTGACGACCGGGATCCCGAGAAGGCCCGGCAGGTGGCGCGCCAGTTCGCCGAAGACCCGGCGGCCATCGGCGTGATCGGCCCCCTGAACAGCCCCATGGCCGTGGCCAACCAGGACGTCTACCACGAGGCCGGCCTGGCCCAGGTCACCTCGGAGGCCACGAGCCCTCTCCTCACCCAGCGGGGCTACCGGAACTTCTTCCGCTTGGTGGCCGACGACGAGAAGCAGGGGCGGGCCCAGGCCCGGGTGGCCGTGCAGTACCTGGGGGCGCAGCGGATCGCCGTCCTGCACGACGGCACGGCCTGGGGCAAGCCCATCGCCGAGGTCTTCTGCGCCGAGGCCAGGCGGCTGGG
>DAOTYM010000034.1:0-3043 GCA_034434775.1 Anaerolineae bacterium
CCTCTTGGACCCTGCGCAGCGGCCCCCGGGCCTGGAGGTGGTCTACCAGGCCGAAAGCGGGCACGGCCTGAACTTGGTCTTCCGCCTGCCGACGGCGGAGGGAGGTGCGCCGTGAGCCGCGGCGAAGTCGTCCTGGTGGACCCACCCGCGCCTCCGGGGACGACGGCCAACCGGGATGGCGCTGGGGGCCTGGGCGCGCTTGTGCCCGAGGAAGGGGGCTTCCGCTACCCGCCCCTGGCCTTGGCCGTGGCGGCGGCGGCCCTGCGCCAGGCCGGGTATGCCGTGCGCGTGGTGGACGCCCCGGGGGAGGCGCTGTCGTTGGCGCAGGCCCTGGACCGGCTCCCCCGGGAGGTGGCCGTGGCGGTGGTCCTGGCCTCCTGGGCCACGGCGGGGGCGGACGCGGCCTTCCTCCAGGCCCTGCGACAGGCGAGGCCGGAGGTGAGGGTGCTGGTCCTCGCCTCCGCGCCGGAGGCCTGGGCGAGCGAGGAGGTGACCCGCTGGGCCGATGCGTGGACCGTGGGCGACGGCGACCTCTACGCGCCCCAGGCGGTGCAGGCGGTGGTGGATGGGGCGCGGGGGGCGCTCTCGCCCTCAACCCTGGGCCTTCCGGGCTTCTCGGAGGAGGGCCGGCGGGACGCCCTGGAGGGACTGCCGGTGCCGGCGTGGGACCTCCTGCCGTGGCAGAAGTATCCGTTCCTGACGGCCCTCACCAGCCGGGGCTGCCCCGACGGGTGCGCCTATTGCCCCTACGCCGTGGGGCAGGGGCATGCCTTCCGCGCCCGTCCTGCCGAGGAGGTGGTGGAGGAACTGGCGCACGTGGCCCGCGCCTTCCGCCCGCCGCGGGTCATCCTGCGGGACCCGGTCTTCGCCCGGGATGGGGCGCGGGCGGCGGCCATCGCCGAAGGGTTGGCGCGGGCTGGCGTGCAGCTCCTCTGGGAGTGCGAGTCGCGCCCGGAGCATTTTGGGGAGGCGCGCCTCCTGCGCCTGCTGCGGCGGGGCGGTTGCGGCAGCATCAAGGTGGGCGTGGAGAGCGCGGACCCGCGGCTCCTTGCGGCGCTGGACCGCGTGCGGGAGGGGATGGTCCCAGCCTACCTGGAGGCGGTCCGGCGGGCGCAGGAGGCGAGCCGGGCAGCGGGCCTGCCCTTCCGCCCCTTCGTCATGGTGGGCCTCCCTGGGCAGACGGCGGAGGACGTCCGCCGGACGGCGGAGTTCCTGGGGGAGGTGCAGCCGTCCTACCTGCACATCAAGCGCTTCGTCCTCTACCCAGGCACGCGCCTTTGGGAGGAGGGGGCTCCTCTGCCGGACGAGGCGGCTGTGCGGGAATGGGAGGCCATCCTGAAGGCCGTGCCCCTGGCTCCTGCGCCCAGGCCATCCTGGTGGCGGAGGGCCGCGGCGCGCGTGCGGCGAGGGCTGCGATGAAGGTCTTCGTGACCGGTGCGACGGGGTTCGTGGGGGGGAACCTGGTGCGGGCCCTGGTGGCCCAAGGGGCCGAGGTGGTGGCCCTCTCCCGCACCGGGACGCCTTCCCCCTACCTGGAGGGCCTGCCGGTGGAGTGGGTGCGGGGAGACCTGGCCGATGAGGGCTGCCCCCTGGAGGCGTTCATGCGGGGGTGTCGGTGGGTCTTCCACGTCGGCGCCCTCTACAGCACGGACCCGGCGCGCGCCCCTGACCTCTACGAGGTGAACGTGGGCGGCACCAAGCGGGTCATGGCTGCAGCCTGGCGCGCGGATGTGGAGCGGGTGGTCCATACGAGCACCATCGGCGCCATCGGGCGGCGCGCCGACGGGCGGCCCCCGAACGAGGACGTCCCTTTCAACTTGTGGGAGACGGCGAGCCCCTACGCCAAGTCCAAGGTCCTGGGGGAGATGGCCGCCCTGGAGTGGGCGGCACGGGGCCTGCCCGTGGTGGTGGTGAACCCCTGCGCCCCGGTGGGCCCGGGGGATTCCAAGCCCACCAGCACTGGGCGGCGCATCCTGGATTTCCTGCACGGGCGGATGCCCTCGTACCTGGAGGGGGGCATCAACTTCATCTCCGTGCGGGACGTGGCCCAGGGGCACATCCTGGCGGCCCGCTACGGCACGCCAGGCCAGCGGTACATCCTGGGCCACCTGGACGGCAACCTGCGGCGGGAGGAGTTCCTGCGCCTCCTGGCGAGGGTGAGCGGGCAGCCGGTGCCCCAGGAACCGCGGCGCGGGTGGCGGGCGCGTGTAGCGAGCCTCTGGCGGCGCCCGCAGCCTGCCAGCCCTTCCCACCGGCCGGAGGCCCTCACCGCGGACCCGCGGCGGGCGGTCTGCGAACTGGGCCTGCCCCAGACCGACCTGCGGGAGGCCTTTGCCGAGGCTGTGGCCTGGTTCCGGGAGGCGGGGATGGCTCCGCCCGGCCCGATGGTGGTGGGAGGATCATGATCGGAGGAGTGCTCGCACTGGCCAAGCGGAAGGTGCTCACGGTCCTCATGTGGGCCTCGGGCTGGCCCGGGGTGGGGCGGCTGTGCCTTCTCCTCGCTGGATGGCTGGCCGGCCCGTACAAGAACCGGCGCATCCTAGCCTACCTGACGGACCGGCCCTACGTCTCCCCACGGGCGCAGGTCCACTGCCCGGACCTGCGCCTCGGGCCCCACTGCTTCATAGACGACGGGGTGACCATCTACGCGCACCCGGGGGCCGGGCCGGTGGTGCTGGGGAAGGGGGTGCACCTCTACCGCGGCTGCATCGTGGAGGTGGGGGCCGGGGCTGGCGTCTACATCGGCGACGACACCCACATCCAGGCCGGGTGCAACCTGAAGGGGTTCGGGGGCAACCTGCGCATCGGGGCCAACGTGCAGGTGGCACCGGGGTGCACCTTCAGCCCCTACGAGCACTGCTTTGACGACCCGGACCGGCCCATCCGGGAGCAGGGCATCCGCCACGAGGGGGACATCGTCGTGGAGGACGACGTGTGGCTGGGGGCCGGTGTGCGGGTCCTGGATGGGGTGCGCATCGGCCGGGGGGCGGTCATCGGCGCGGGGGCCGTGGTGACCCGCTCCATCCCCCCCAACGCCGTCGCC
>DAOTYM010000035.1:0-11282 GCA_034434775.1 Anaerolineae bacterium
ATTGGCCGGTGCCACAGCGGAGGTGAATTTCGCGGATTATCCCTTGCCCCGGTTGTCCCTGCCTTTGGTGCTCAGGGAGTGAAAAGAGAAGTCCGTTGATCCAGGCCTTGGCCGCGGTTTCGGAGGACTTGCCTGGTCAACCAACGCGGCTGAGGGGCTTTGCCATGGCCTACCGGATCACAAACGACAGCGCCATCAGCACCACCAGCATGGCCGCGGCGATAACGGCGATCCGCTTCAGGTCCGAAAGGACGTAGGCGTACTCCTCGGCGAAGTTCACTTTGGCAGGGCCAACAGGTTGGGAGGGCGCAGCCGCCTTGGCTGGGGCCTGCGCCTCAGCACGGACCTGCGGGGCGACCTGCGTCCGAGCGGCCCGGGGTGGCGAGGTCCTCTTGTGGGCACGGCGGGTCTTCTTGGCCATGGTTCCTCTCCTGGATAAAGTCAGTCCATTATAGCCCGGTCCGCCCCCGGCCGCAACTTCACTCCTCCAGCGTGGCAATGACCACCAGGCGGTGCGTGTCCACCAGGTAGGGGTAGCAGGTGATGAGGGTCAGGGTGGGCGTGCTGGTGTCGGCCATGACGCTCACCTCCGTGGGCTCCACGATGCGCTTGGCCTTCACCACGTAGCGGTAGGGCTGCACCCCCGCGTAGACGATGACCTCGTCGTTCAGATCCAGTTTCTCCAGGTCGCGGAAGACCTCGCCGAAGACGTCGTTGTGGCCGGAGAGGACCATGTTGCCCCGCTCCCCCGGGTTGGCCGAGCCGATGTGGTGGCCCACGCCCTTCTTCAGTTGCTCCCAGGAATCGCCTTCCACCACCGGCGCGTCCACGCCGATGGCCGGGATGACGATGCGGGTCGGCGACTGAGGACCTGGGGTGGGGATGGGCACCGGCACCATGGGCTGCACCAGGTCCCGCAGAGGGGCGGGCACGCTGCCGGCGCGCTCCGGGGGCGTGCTCCCGCCAGGGAGGATGGTGACGTTGATGAGGGGCGTGGGGGTCGGGGTGGGCACCGGTTCCCGGGCCGCGGTGACCTCCCGGTTCAGGTTGCGCAGGTCCCACAGGGAACTGCCCAGGACCACCAGGAGCCCGGCCAGGGCCAGCACCTCCAGCACGAGGAGGAAGGTGTCGCGGATGCGTGCCCAGTTCCGGCCCTCCTCCGGCTCGGACGCGCCGGCTCCCTCCCGAGGGGAGGCGAAGCGCCGCGCGGGGCGTGGCTCCACTTCTTCCTCCGGCGAGAGGATGCGCCCGCTGGCGGCCAGGCGCTTCCGCTGGGCGGCACGCGCCTCCATCCGCTTGAGCATCAGGATCTCTTCCAGTTCCTCAATGGTCAGTTCATCTACTGTACGGCGGTCCCGCATGGGCATCTCCCTTCAAGCGCCACCGCCTATGCCGGCGCAACCTGCTCCACCCAGACCCGGCGCTTGGCCAGTTCCTCCAGGAAGGGCTCCGGCTCCACGCACCCTTCGGGGGCGAAAGCGCCCTTGGCCTTGACCGCACCGCTGGCCAGCATGGCCGCGCCGATGGCGGCGGGGATCCCCGTCAGGCGGCCCTGTTTGTCCACGGCGCGGTAGGAGCGCACCACGGCGCGGCCTCCCGAGGTCCCGTACACATCCACCCGCGCGCCGGAGTAGGGCACGCCGCCGGCCCCGATGATCCCCTCCAGGCGGTAGATGATCTTGGAGGCCGTCTCAATGCGCTGGGGCGTGCGGCTCACCCCCAGGCGCACCAGGACGTCGGCCAGCCAGTTGTTCCAGCGGGGCGTCAGCCCGCCCTGGAGGGTGACGGTGCGCAGGTCCAGGTACCGGGGCAGGGTGAGGGGTTCCGGATGGCCGCAGTGGTAGACCTCCACCTTGCCCAGGAGCGGCCCGAAGTCCACCAGTTCCTTGCCGCTCCCGGCCCGCACCTTCACCCACTGGCCATCCATGTAGGAGGGCACGTCGCCGGTCACGGCGAAGAAGACGTGCATGACCACGGCCAGGCCCTGGGCGTCGGCCGCGCCGCCCGCCCAGTAGATGCGGGCCGTGTTGACCCGGTCCAGTTCGCTGGCTGCCTTGCGGACCAGGATGTTGGTGAGGCCTGGCGTCCACCCCAAGCCGGTGATGAGGGTGATCCCCTTGGCCCGGGCCTGGTCGTGGAGGGCCAGGATGCCCTCCACGGGGCTGTAGTCGTCGCAGATGTCCACGTAGTTGACGCCAGCCTCCACCGCGGCCTGCGCCATGAGGAGGCCGAAGCGGTAGAAGGGGCCGATGCACCCCACCACGGCGTCCGCGCCCTGCATCACCTGGAGGAGGGATTCCGGGTTGGTGGCATCCACGAAGGCCGCCTTGGCCCGAGGGCCGATCTGCTCCGCCAGGCGTTCCGCAGCGTGCAGGCGCAGGTCGGCGATGACCAGTTGGGCGTCGGTGTGTTCGGCCAGGTCCTGCACCACGAAGCGCCCCATATCCCCACAACCGCCCAGGACCACGATGCGCATCTTGTCCCCTCCTGCGAAAGCCGTCCTTGGACTTACCATAACTGGCACCGATATTATAGGCCAGGTTGCCCCGGAGGTCAAGGCGGTGGCTGCCCTGCAGCCCCCGTCTCCGGTTCCGCAAATGGCACCGCCAAAGCCTTCCAGCCGGCGGCTTTTTGCCGGCAGGGCGCGCTTGTGCTATAATGCCCCCTTGCAGGGGTCGCCCTGACCCCAGGGAGGGAGCCGAACATGTCACAAACGAGGGTGACACGGGAGCCCGCACCGTCGCGAGGGTCCATCCTGGTTGCCATCCTCTCCATCTTGCTTCTGGCCACAGCAGCCTATACCAGTTACCTGGTCTACCAGGCTGTGCGGGACGTGGTGGCCCACTCGTCTGAACTTCCTTCGCTACCGCAGATCCGCCTGCCGGTCCGGCGCGTCCAGCCGGCGGAGGTGACGGGGAACGTCCAACCCCCCGGGGACCAGCCCCCCCTCATCTCGTTCCTGGCCCCGCGCCCGACACCACAGCCCGTGCCCCGGCGCGTCAACATCCTCGTCATGGGGATTGACCAGCGCCGAGGCGAACAGGGGCCTTGCCGCACCGATACCATGATCCTGGTCTCGGTGGACCCGGCGCGGAAGCAGGTGGGGATGCTCTCCATCCCGCGGGACCTCTACGTCACCATCCCAGGGTACGGGGAGAACCGCATCAACATGGCCAACTTCATCGGCGACCGGGATAAGTACCCAGGCGGCGGGCCGGCCCTGGCCAAGCGCACCATAGAGTACAACTACGGGGTGCGCGTGGACTACTACATCCGCGTCAACTTTGACGGGTTTGAGCGCATCATTGATACCATTGGCGGTGTGGACATCCTGGTGGAGAAGGAGATCCGGGACGACACCTTCCCCGACGACCACTACGGCTACGACCCGCTCTACATCCCGGCCGGCCTGATCCACATGGATGGCAAACTGGCCCTCAAGTACGCCCGCACCCGCCACGGAGACAGCGACATCTACCGTGCCCGGCGCCAGCAACAGGTGATCCTGGCCGTGAAGGACAAGATCACCCAGATGAACCTGGCCCCTTCGCTGCTCCTCAAACTGCCGGAACTGATGCGCACCTTCTCCGATTCGGTGGAGACGGACATCCCCGTGGACCAGGCCATCCAACTGGCTCAGATGGCTATGGACTGGGACCTCTCCACCGTGGAGACGGCGGTCATTGACGACTCCATGACCGTGCGCCACTTCACAGAGACGGGGGCCGACGTCCTCCTGCCCCTCAACGATAAGGTCCGCGCCCTCATGGACCGGATGTTCGGCGAGGGGGAGACGCCCACCCCAGCCGCCCCCGTGGCCACGCCCCAGGAGATGGACCAGGCCCTCCAGGAAGCCCGTCGCCAGGCCGAGGCCCAGAGCCGCCAGGCCGCCCTGCAGCAACAGTTGGCTGCAGAGGGGGCGCGCATCGTGGTCCTCAACGGGACAGGCCAGCCGGACCTGGCCACGCAGGTCGCGGACTACCTGAGGAACTTCGGTTTCAACATCGTGGCCTGGGGCGACGCCGACCGCTCCGACTACGCCCAGACCGTCCTCGTGGACTACACGGGCAAGGAGTTCACCGTCTCCCAACTGGTGGGCCTGTTCCAGGTCCGCCCGGAGAACGTGCGCCGCAGCCCCACCCTGAAGGACGACCTGGACGTGCGCCTCATCGTGGGGGCCGATTTCCAGTGGCCCACGGCGTCGGCGCGCCCCAGCCCGTCCGACTAGAGCCACCCCGCGCCGGTGGGAGACCGCATCGTGCCCTGGAGCGCCCTATGCCCAACCCCCTGAACCTCTTCCGCTGGCTTGCCGACACCGAGCAGCGGGAGCGGCGCCGCCAGCAGGCGCGCCACGACCTGCGCATCTTCCAGGACCTCTGCGCCCGGGTGGAGCCTTTCCTGGGCCCGCTGCAGGGCCAACGGGTCCTGGACGTGGGGTGCGGCCGCACGTATCCCTTCACCCTCCTCTTCCACAGCCTGGGGGCCCGGGTGACCGGGATTGACATCGCCCCCATCCCCCGGGACGCCAGGGCCTTCTGGGAGATCTTCCGGGAAGGGGGAGCCCGGGCGGCCGCCAGCAGCCTGGCCACCCGGCTCCTGTGGGACCGGCCCTACTACCGGGAACTGGCCCGTGCCGCCCCCTTCCCCCTGCGCCCCCGGGGCGTGGACCTGCGGCGGATGGACGCCGCGGCCCTGGCCTTCCCCGACGGGACCTTTGACCTCGCCGTCTCCAACGCCGCCTTGGAGCACATGCCGGACGTGCCGGCTGTGCTGCGCGAACTGCGGCGCGTCCTCAGGCCGGGCGGCATCCTCCATGTGGAGATCCACCTCTTCCCCAGCCTGAGCGGGGGACACAACATCCCCTGGAGCGTGCCTGGCACCGAGGTGGTGGACCTGGGCGGCGTGCCCCCGTGGGACCACCTGCGGGAGAACCGCTTCCCTGCCCCGGTCTTCCTGAACCGCCTGCGGGAGCACGAGTACCGGGACATGGTGGAGCGGGAGTTCCGGGTCCTTCTGTGGGAGGCGGAGTTCTGGGAGCCCGAGCACCTGCTGACCCCCGCTTTGGAGGCAGAACTCACGGCCAAGGGGTACACCCGGGAGGAACTCCTCAAGCGGAGCGTGGTGGTGGTAGCCCAGCCCCGCTGAGTGCTGGACCACAATAAACAATAAAAATTCGTTTTCGGCCATGCAGGTCACGGTTGCAGTCTCGTAGTAGGGGCGCACGGCCGTGCGCCCCTACCCAGATTGCAAATCGTCGGTGGCTTAGCAACGCCGTCAACGAATGGAGGAACGAATAAACGAAAGGCTTGCGCCTGCGCCGGGCCCATTCGTTTATTCGTTGGTCTATTCGTTGATGGCTCCTCTGGGGCGATTCGTGAATCGCCCCTGCCCTGTGGCGGCTGCGCAGCACCCCCCTGTCATGTCGGAAGCGCGACCTGCGGGAGGAGAGCACGCCTTCCGGCGTGCTCCTTCTTGACGCCAATGGGCACCTATAATTTGGAAACCCCTACTCCCCGGCGCCAGGGCCGACCAGGCTCACGCTCTCCAGGGTCAAGCCGGCCCACGCTGCGCTCGGGCTTTCCACCTGCGCCAGGGCCACGAAGAGGGTCACGAGGGGCTCCCGGGGGACAAGGGCCTGGACGTGCTCCACGCGCCAGGCCCCAGGCCCTGCGGGGATGAGGGAGACGGTGTGCCACGCCTCCTCGGGCGGGAGGCGGTCCCCACTGCCGGGGACGAGGGCCCACTGGGGATAGGAGCCGCACCCCGAAGGGGACGGGCTGCCCGCACCGCACCGGAGGGCGCCGCGAAGGGAAAGGCGGTACGCCTGCCCTGGCACGACCCGCACGGTCTGGCGCAGCCCCAGGCGCGGGGTGTGCGCGGCCTCCTGCCGCCCCAGGGTGCTCAAGAGGAGGAGGGGGCGGCCCCTCCCCTGCGCCGGGCCCGGGAGGAGGTCCGCTGTCCAGCGCACGGTCGCCCCCTTGCCCTGCTGGAAGCGCCCCCACCCCAGGGGGAGGCCGTCCGGGCCGTACCCGGCGGCGAAGTCTCCGTTGGCGAGGCACTCCACCGGCACCGCGGCCGCGGGCATCACCGGGAGCAGGAACGAGAGGAAGGCCATCAGGAAAGCCAGGGGGACCGCCGCCACTATGGCCCGGAAGTGCATGGGGTCCGGCTCCTTCCGCTGGGACGCTCTGGGGCCATGCGGCCTGGGACAGACGTCTGACAAGGGACGCCCCTCTGCCCGCGCGGTGAGCCCGTGGCCCCCGAGGGGCAGAGGGACGCTGGCATGCCCGTGGCGGAGAGGGTGGGATTCGAACCCACGGTGCATTGCTGCACACACGATTTCCAATCGTGCCGATTCGGCCGCTCTCGCACCTCTCCGCAGGCGGGAAGGGTGGGATTCGAACCCACGGTGGAGTGAAAACCCCACAACGGTTTTCGAGACCGTCCCGTTCAGCCGCTCCGGCACCTTCCCGCACGGCCGCTACATTATAGCATCTCCCTCCCGACCGCGCAAAACGCCGCCGTTGCAGGGCGGGACGGGAACCTTTCCCCCGTTAGATGCGTCCATCCAGTGGAACCTGGGAAGCCCCTCCGTCGTCTATGGGTCGGGAAAGGGGAATCCCCAGGCAGAAAGACGCGCGAGGTTCACGAAACGTTCGGCAAGAAAGGAGGGAGCAAGATGGGTGCGATCCGCCGTCTGAAGGGTGCCCTCGCCTCCCTCGTGATCGTTGCGGTGCTGGCGACTTCTCTGGCCGTTCCGGTCGCCGCCCAGTCCAACGAGACGGGGTGGCGGGGCGAGTACTTTGCCAACCGGTTCCTTTCCGGCCAGCCAGCCATGGTGCGCATGGACCCGGCCATTGACTTCGTCTGGGGCACGGCTGGACCGGTGGCCGGCTTCCCGGCCGACGACTTCTCCATCCGCTGGACCCGGACCCTCTCCTTCGCCGAGGGGCGTTACCGCTTCACCACCTACACCGATGACGGCGTGCGCCTGTGGGTGGATGGCCGCCTGCTCATTGACCAGTGGAAGGACATGGCCCCCACGGCCTTCTCGGCCGAGGTGGACCTGGCGGAAGGGGCCCACACGGTGCAGATGGAGTACTACGAGGCCAGCGGCGGCGCGGTGGCCCGCCTCTCCTGGACGCGGGTGGGGCCCGTCAGCCGCCCTGACAAGGTGACGGAGTGGCCAGGGGCCGGCCTGCCAGAGGCCAAGCCGCTCCCCATGCCGTCCCTGCCGCCTTCGGGCCCGAGCGGGCAGCCCCCCGCCACCCGGACGCCGGGGGACACCTGGCCCAGCGGCTTCGGCGACCCGGAGGGGATCGGGACCTGGCGGGGCGAGTACTACAAGAACCCCTGGCTCTCGGGGCGGCCAGCCCTCGTCCGGGAGGATGCCCGCATAGACTTCAACTGGGGCACCGGCTCGCCCGACCCGCGCATCCCGGCCGATAAGTTCTCGGTGCGCTGGACGCGGACCCTCCGCTTCCAGGCGGGAGCCTACCGCTTCATCACCGAGACGGACGATGGCGTGCGCCTGTACGTGGATGGCCGCCTGGTCATCAACCAGTGGCGGGACCAGGCTCCCACCCGGCACTGGGCCGACGTGACCCTGACGGCCGGCGACCACGAGGTCATCATGGAGTACTACGAGAACGAGGGGGGCGCGGTGGCCCGGCTCAAAGTGGGGCGCTTGCCTGAGCCGTCGGAGCCCATCACCGCCTGGCGCGGGGAGTACTACAACAACACCACCCTCTCCGGCCTCCCGGCCCTGGTCCGCAACGACGAAGCCATCGCTTTCCAGTGGGGCCTGGGGTCTCCTGCGCCGGGCATCCGGGCCGACAACTTCTCCGCCCGCTGGACCCGGGACCTGCGCTTCCAGAGCGGGCGCTACCGCTTCACCGTGGAGGCCGACGACGGGGTGCGGGTCTGGGTGGACAGCGCCCTGATCGTTGACGAGTGGACCAACGGTTACAAGCGCCTGACGCGGGATATCCCCCTGGGCGAAGGGGTGCACAGCCTGCGGGTGGAATACTACGAGGCCGGGGGCTACGCCCAGATCCGCGTCACCTGGGAACTGCTGCCGCCTCTGGTGGGCAACCTGGTGACCTGGGTGCCGCCCTACCCCTCCTACTCCTGGGTCAAGGTCTACCGCTGGGATGGGAGCGGCTGGGTGGACACCAACCCGAGGGGCTACTCGTCCATCAGTCCGAGCGGCTTCCTGAAGATTGACGGCCTCCAGGTGGATTGGCAGTACGCCGGGTCCGGCCACCCCTACTGGGTGCAACTGTGGATCAACGGCCAACTGGCGCGCTCCGTCGGCAACTTCCAGCGGGGCGAGCGGGAGTTCCGCATCTACCCCTACGTGGACAACTACCTCTTCTGGTGAGGCAGTGGCCAAGCAAAAAGGGGCCTCCCCCAACGGGAGGCCCCTTGCGCGCCTGGAAAGCAAGGGCGGAAGGTCCGCCCTTTCCTGCAAGCGGGCGGGGGCTGGCCCCTACACGGAGCGCATGATCTCCTTGATCTTCTCGGTGAGGGCCAGGGCCTCTTCAAAGGGGCGCTGCCACATGTTGCGCCCGAAGATGAGCCCCGTCGCGCCCTGCTCCATGCAGATGCGGGCCTTTTCCAGGAGGTCCTCGTCGCTGATCTTGCTCCCGCCGGAGAAGAGGACCATGGTCCTGCCCGCCGACTGGATGACCTTGCGCACCGCGCTGGCGTAGTCAAACTGCAGCGTGTTGTAGGGCTTCGGCTCCTCCGCCTTGCGCGGGTTGTCAAACTCCGGCACGTTCAGTTTGACCACGTCCGCCCCCAGTTCGTCGGCCACGCGGGCGGCGTAGTCCACGGCGTAGACGGAATCGCGGCCGCCCTTCTTCTCCACCGCTTCGCCCCGCGGGTACGACCAGACGATGAGGGGCATGCCGTACTTCTCGCAGTCGGCGCGGATCTTGTGGAACTGGATGAAGTCGGCGTCCTGGCGCGGCGAGCCCACGTAGAGGGTGTAGCCCACGGCGTCGGCCCCCAGGCGCACCGCGTCCTCCACCGTGGCCGTCTGGGGCGAGAAGGCCTGCGCGTCGGAGGGGATGTTGGTCTTGCCGTTGAGTTTGAGCACCAGAGGGACCTTGCCCGCGTACTTGCGCATGTACTTCTCCGCCAGGCCGATGTGCAGGGCGATGCCAGAGTAGCCCCCCTCCAGGGCCAGCCGCCACTGGTACTCCGGGTCCAGCGCGGCGGGGTTGGCGAAGAAGTCCACCGGGCCGTGCTCCAGGCCCTGGTCAATGGGCAGGAGGAGCATCGTCCCGTTCCCAGGTCCGTGCTCGTAGAGCAGGCGGTAGAGCCGGGCACGCTTGCCGTGGCTCAGGTGGTCCAGTTCATCCAACTTGGGTCGCATTTCGTAAACCTCCTCAAACGTTCAAATTGTGGAATTCGCCGGATACACAAAGGGCCGGGGGACGGCCGTCGTGGCCGTGTTCCCCCAGGCCCAGTCCCGTCTCTCTGAAGGCCCTGGCGTGTGACCGGGCCGGCGGCCTACGCTTCCTGCAGGGCGGCCAGGATGGTGCGCAAGAAGGCCGGCAGGTCCTTGGGCGTCCGCGAGGTGATGACGTTGCCATCGCGGACCACTTCGGCATCCACGTAGGTGGCGCCGGCGTTCTCCAGGTCGTCCTTGATGGAGGAGACGCCGGTCGCCCGGCGGCCCCGCACCGCGCCCGCGGAGATGAGCATCCACGGACCGTGGCAGATGGCGGCGACGACCTTCCCCGCTTCGTAGGCCTCCCGCACCAGGCGCACCATGTCGGGCGAGCGGCGCATGCGGTCTGGCGAGAAGCCGCCCGGCACGATGACGGCGTCAAAGTCCGTGCCCCGCACGTCCGCCGCTGCCACGTCCGTCTGCACGGGATAGCCGTGTTTGCTTTGATAGGTGGCACCGGCCCGGGGCCCAACCACCACGACCTCCGCCCCGGCCTCCTGCAGGCGGTAGTAAGGATACCACAGTTCGGGGTCTTCGTACAAATCTTCAGCCAGGATGGCCACTCGTTTGCCCTTGGCTTCCATCACGCACCTCCTTTGGAGGCCGCCTTGGCCGCCTTCTCCGCCTGTTCCTCTGCCCACATGGTGGGGCAGATCGCGGCGTAGTAGGTGGTGGGCTTGAGGAGGCGCTCCAGGGGCCACACCAAGTCCTTGCGGCGGTCAAAGGCGATGACGCGGTAGTCCTTGTCCATGCGGATGGCGTCGGAGGGGCAGAACTCGGCGCAGAACCCGCACCCCATGCAGACGGAGGCGTCCACCACGAACTCCTCCGGCTTGCGGAGGGGCTTGCCGGCCTCGTCCTTGGCCCGCTTGATCCAGATGCACTGGGGCGGGCAGACGCGGGCGCACATGCCGCAGGCCACGCACCTGGGCTCCCCCGTCTCCGGGTCGTAGAGCAGGAAGGGGAGGTTGCGGTACCGCTCTGGGAGGGGGAGGCGCTCCTCCGGGTACTGCACGGTGAAGAGGCCCCGGGCCTTGGCCGTGCGGCTCCCCCTGTAGAGGTAGGTCTCCACAAAGTGCTTGAAGGTGACCAGCATGCCCCGGACGATTCCCTTGCCCAGCATCAGCGATCCACCTCCCCCAGGGTGATGTCAATGCTCCCCAGGATGACCACGAGATCGGCGATCTTCTGCCCCACCGCCATCGGCTCCAGCGCCGTCAGGTTGACGAAACTGGGCGAGCGGATGTGGTAGCGGTAGGGGTTGGGGCTCCCGTCGCTCACGATGAAGAAGCCCAGTTCGCCCTTGGGGTTCTCCACCCGGCCGTAGACCTCGCCCGCGGGGACCTTGACCTGCCAGGCCTTCTTGCCGGCCTGGATTTCGCCGCCCGGCAGGCGGTCCAGGGCCTGCTTGAGGATGCGCAGCGACTGCCAGATCTCCTGGATGCGGACCATGTAGCGGTCGTAGACGTCGCCCCGCGTCCCGGTGGGGATGTCAAACTCAAACTCCTCGTAGATGGAGTAGGGCTGGAACTTGCGGATGTCGTACTTGACGCCGGAGCCCCGCAGGACCGGGCCGCTCGCGCCCAGGGCGATGGCCTGCTCGGGGGGCAGGACGCCCACGCCCACCGTGCGGGCGGTGAAGATCTCAATCTCGTTCAGGTAGCGCTCAAACTCCTCCACCACCCGGGGCAGACGGTCAAAGGCCAGGTCGCGGGCCAGTTGCACCCCTTCCTCCGGGAGGTCGTGGGCCACCCCGCCGAAGCGCATGTAGTTGCACATCATCCGCGAGCCAGAGGCCATCTCAAAGAGGTCCAGGATCAAC
>DAOTYM010000036.1:0-2585 GCA_034434775.1 Anaerolineae bacterium
AGATGGGAGGGCGTGGCAGGGCCCAGCAGGTCCTGGAGCGCGTGGAGGAACTGATGCGAGGAGTGCTGAAGGAGGTGGACTACTACGAGGTTACCTCCAGTGGAGGGGTTGCCCGCTGGCGTAACACGGCGGAGTGGTGCCGGGCGGAGATGGTGCGCGAAGGCCTGCTGGCCTCGGGTTCGCCGGTCGGCATCTGGGAGATCACAGAG
Source organism: Anaerolineae bacterium (assembly GCA_034434775.1). Lineage (GTDB taxonomy): Bacteria > Chloroflexota > Anaerolineae > DTPP01 > DTPP01 > DAOTYM01. Next base: position 210 of record DAOTYM010000036.1, read on the forward strand.
AAGGGCAAGCAGTACCTGCGGGAGCATGGGGGGTGATCCAGGGCAGGCACAGGTTCCCCGCTCAACGGAGGAGATGAACCATCATGGCCATCTACAGGCTCTCCATGACCAAGGAGTTCTGGGAGGATCTGAAGCGGTTGCCGCCCGCAGTGTACAGACGGGCATTGGAGGCCGGCGCACGCATGTGGGAAGACCCCTGGGCGAAGGAACTCCATCCAGAGAAGGTGAAACGGGCCCAGGAGCAGGACATCTATTCCAGCCGCGTGGACCAGTCCTACCGCATCATCTGGAAGCATGTCAAGCACACGGAGGTTGTCCTCTTGCTGGTAGACAAGCACGACGAGGCCTACCGCCGCGCGGCCCGCAAGCGCTTCATCCTGGAAGGCGGAGTGGTCAAAGTCGTGGATACGGAGTATATTCGTCCGGCAGAAGTGCCAGAGCCTGCAGGGGGCCTCTTCGGCTGGTTCCGCCGTCAGAAGGCGGGCGCCCTCTTCATGCGCTACACCGACCAGGATCTCCTGGACATGGGGGTGCCGCGAGAGGCGCTGCCCCACATCCGCTCCCTGGAGCACGAAGACGATCTCCCCTTGGTGGAGAAACTCTTGCCAGAGGAGGTGTACTTCAGGCTCTTGGACATCCTCACGCAGCCGGAACTGCCCACGGTGTCGGATAGCGCGCTGCGCGAAAGCCTGGAGCGCCACCAGGGCGGGGAGGACCTCTACCGCTTCGTGGATAGCGAAGAGTTCAAGCGAGCCCTCCGAGGCGACATAGAAGAGTGGATGCTCTTCCTGGCCCCCCACCAGCGGCAGTTGGTCAACCGGTGGTACAACGGACCCGCGCGGGTCAAGGGCGTGGTGGGCTCTGGCAAGACCGTGGTGGCCGTGCACCGCGCCCGGTTCCTGGCCCGGGAGGCCCTCAAAAGAGGGGGCAAGGTCCTCTTCCTCACCTACGGAAACCGCCTTCCCGGCGTCATGGCCCACTTGCTCAGGCGTCTGGCCGGGGAGGGTGCACCAGAACTGCAGGCAGTGGAGTGCTGCACGGTGCACTCCTGGTGCTACAACTTCCTGCAGAGGCGCGGCCTGACGCCGGTGGTGGATGCACAGGCTCTGCCGGCCATCGCTGAGCAGGCCGTGGCGGAGGTACAGTCTTGCTACCCCAACCTCTCCCTCTGGCGCTATCCTGTGACCTTCTTCAGGGACGAGATCGCCTATGCCATCAAAGGCCGGGCCGTGGCATCGCGGGAGCAGTACTTGGCCCTGGAGCGCAGCGGGCGGGGCACGCCCCTGCAGGAGAGCACCCGACAAGTCGTCTGGGAGGTCTACGAGCGCTACCAGGCCTTGCTCCGGGCACAGGGGCTGTGGGACTTTGGGGATTACATCCTGGAGACGTTGAAAGAACTGGAGTCGGCCCCCGTGGAGATGCCGTACGTGTCGGCTGTCGTGGACGAAATCCAGGACCTCACCGAGGCCACCATGCGCCTCATCCGCCGGCTCGTGCCGCCAGGGCCCAACGACCTCTTCCTGGTGGGGGATGGGCTGCAGCGCATTTACCCTGGCGGCTATGCCCTGAGCAAGTTGGGCATAGACATCACCGGCCGCGGCACCCTCCTGCGCCAAAACTACCGCAACACCCACGAGATCCTGCGCGCCGCCCACCGCGTGGTGGCCGGCCTCTCCTTTGACGACATGGACGACCAGGCCTCGGAGGCCCCTGAGCCAGAGTTCTCGGTCCGCCACGGCCAGGTCCCCATCCTGCGGCGCTTCGCGACACCGGAGGACGAACTGTGCTGGGCCATGGAGGAGATCGCGCGCCTTCGGACGTCCAACGGATACCAGGACCGGGACTTCGTGCTCCTGTACCGCTGGCGGAAGCCTTACCAGGATCTGATTGAGACCCTTTTGCCGTCCCAGTTTCCCGAGGTGCAGATGGTGGAACTCCAGAGGGACGCGGAAACCTATTTCGGCCCTGGCGTGAAGTACAGCACCTTTGACAGCGCGAAGGGGCTGGAGTTCAAGGTGGTCTTCGTCCTCGGCGTCACGGATGGATTGTGCGTGCCCAGGGACGACTGGAACCTGCAGGGGGAGGAACTGGAGGACTATCTAGCCCGGGAGCGGAGGCGCCTCTACGTGGCCATGACCAGGGCGAGGGACTTCCTCTACCTAACCTGCTCGCGGGGACAGCCTTCGCGCTTCCTCAACAGCGTGCCTCCGGAGTACCTGCAGCGAGTTTGAGGAGGGAGCCCTTGTCTGACGTATTCAGCGACGCTTACTGGACTGACGAATTTGAAGTCACCCTGGCCGACCTGGACCGCCTGGCGAACTACATCCGGGAGACGGGTCGCGCCCACGACCTGACCACCCTGGCCCACCGTGTGGT
>DAOTYM010000037.1:0-1528 GCA_034434775.1 Anaerolineae bacterium
CACTCGTCCAGGGAGTGCTCGTAGAAGAAGCGGTGCTCTATCATGGAGTTGGAGACCACCACGTCAAAGGCCCCATCGGGGAAGGGCAGGGACTCTACCTCGCTATTGACGTGCTCGGTGGGGATGCCCTTGGCGCGGGCCCGCTCGGCGGCCACGAGGGAGATCTCCGTCGCCTGCACCTGGGCGCCCCGGTCCCGCATCTTGGCCGCCAAGACGCCCGGACCGCAGTCCACCTCCAGCACCCGTTCCCCGGGCCGCACCCGGCTGGCCAGGAGGTCCAGGCGCTCGTGGTCAAAGGTGTCGTCGGCTTGCCGCCAGTAGTCGTCGTAGAAGGCAACCAGGTCCATCTACCGCGCCCACCCTCTCAGCACCAACGGCACATACCAGAAGCGATGCCCCGGGTTGTTGGGAGTCGCCGTAGGCGTCGGGCTGGGCGCAGGCGTGGCCGTGGGTGTCGGCGTGTAGGTCACGCCAAGCCGCGCCCCGAAGTTCACCTGCAGCGTTCCGCCCGGCGCCAGCACTCCCGCCCAGCCAGGGCTGGTGGTGGCCACGTACCCGTTGCGGTGCGAGGCCATCAGGCTGTACTCCCCAGGCGGCAGGTTGGCGAAGGCGTAGAGGCCATCCACCTGGGTGCGGTGCGAGGAGACAAGCAGCCCAGCGTAGTTGAACAGGCTCACCAAGGAGCCAGCCAGGGGCGGCTCCCCCAGGTCCCACAGGCCATTGCCGTCCAGGTCCTCCCACACCTGGCCCCAGATGGTGCCCGGTTCCCCCGTGGCCGTGGGCGTGGGGGTGATGGTCGGCGTAGCCGCCTCGGTCGCCGTCGGCGTGGCCGTCGGGGTGGGCGTCCACGTAGCGGTCGGGGTGACGGTGGGCGTGGGCGTCGGCGTCCCCGTGGGCGTGGAGGTGGCCGTGGCCGTCGGCGTGGGGGTGGGAGTGTGCTGGGAATAGACCACCAACAGTTTGGGCCGGCGGCTCAACCACCAGTTCTGCGACGAAGAAATGGTGTACTCCAGGTTGGTCGTCCCCACGCCCCGCAGGAGGATGCCGAAGTTCGTCTCGGGGTGGGCCACCCACTGCCGCACCAGGTCGGTCACGTTGAAGGTCTTGAAGCCGCCCACGGTGTCCAGGCTCACTGTGGCCACGGGGGTCGCCGCCCGGTCCACGCCGGGAGCCGCGGCCCCGACCTGGCCCCAGGGCTGTCCAGCGGCCGCCTGGTTCCAGGTGGCCTGGCTTTCGCTCCAGGGGCGCAGCATCTGGTAGACCTCCACCGGGAGCGCCCGGTCCCCGCTGCGCCCCTCCAGCCAGAGGCTGAGGGCCGCGGCCTTCACCGGCCTGTCAGGCGGGATACGGCTCACATCAAAGCGCAGCAAGGTGTGGGCCACGTCGGGCCCCCGCACCCGCAGGAGGGTCTCCGAACCGTAGGCCTGGTTGGGGTACCAGGAGTGCAGGTGCGTATCCGACGCGCCGTCGTACCCGTCCTGCCCCCTCTGGAACGTGACCACCACCGGCGGATCGCCGGTATCCGGCC
>DAOTYM010000038.1:0-5513 GCA_034434775.1 Anaerolineae bacterium
AGGTTCGGCAGGTCCGAGAGCATGTAGTCGTAGGTCTCCCAGGCGAGGGGGACCCGGTCGCCGTGGGTCAGGAAGGGGTCGTACTGGCCCGAGGCGTAGAGGCTGTAAGTGGGGTCGTCGTAGACGAGGGAGTTGGTGTCGGCCCGCAGGCCGTTGTGCTTGAGCCCCACCCCCAGGGAGGCCGCGTAGTCGGTGAAGGCCCGGCGCTCTGCCTCGGAGGCGAAGTAGGGGGCCATCTGCAGGAAGAGGGGCGTGGTGGGGAAGGCCCGGCGGTAGAGTTCGGTGATGCGGTTGACGGTCTGGACCCAGAGCGCGCTGGTGAGGCCAGCATCCTCCAGACAGGGGTAGAATATCTCACGGTCGGGAGTGGTCTCCCCGTAGAGGCCCACGCCGATCTCCACCCAGGCGATGCGCGGGTCGCCATCGTAGACCGCGCCCACGGCCCGCACGAACCGCTCGTAGCGGGAGAGGTAGGCTTCGCTCCAGTAGCGGGGGATGCTCCAGTTGTTGGCGCAGAGGACCCGCGCTCCCGGCGCCTCCCGGTAGACCCAGCGGGGCACCAGGTCGCCGCCGGCATCCACCCCGTTGTAGGTGACGAAGCCAATGCCCACCGGCTTGCCCAAGGCTGCTTCCTGGGCCACCCAGTTCTCAATGATGGGCCACTGGATTTCGCCGGGGGCCGGCTCCAGGTCGTCCCAGGCGAACTTGAGGTGCCCGCCCACGATGGGGTAGAGGCGCGGGTCCAGGTTGGGCTTGTCCAGGAAGACGTAGACGCCAGGTGCCGGGGCGATGGGCCGGGCAAGCGCCTCCGGACCCCCGCTGGCCCGGGCGTGCCAGGCGGCCAGGGCCAGGAGGGTCACTGCCGCCCCCAGGAAGATGGCCCCAAGCCGCTGGAGGCCTCTCGGGCGGCTCCCTGCCGATGGTTTCGCCAAAGGATATCCCCCTCGTGGAATCTGCCCGCGCCCGCCCGAGGGTGCTGGGGAAGCGGTCAGGATAGCGCGGTGCTCTTTATGTAAGACGGGAGTGGCTTGCTGGGGTCGCGGACTTGTCGCGCCAGACCTTCCCTGCAAGGGGAGGGGCGCCGGGCACCCTTCCCCGTGGCGGCTGTAGGGGCGACTCACGAATCGCCCCTGCCCCGGCAGGCGGGCCTCCTGCACGGCCGCGTCGGCGCAGGCCGACGCCGGGTTTTGAGCCCCGATTTGAATCGGTGGCCAAAATGGTAGGGGCGACGTACGCGTCGCCCCATGGGCCGTCCCCGCGGTGGGCGGCGTCGGCGCAGGCCGACGCCGGGTTTTGAGCCCCGATTTGAATCGGTGGCCAAAATGGTAGGGCAATTCGTGAATCGCCCCTCAGAGCCCACCCCCACTCTCCGCCTGCGAAAGGGGACAGGGGTGAGGTCACAAAGCGTGCGGCGTGAGGTGGGAGTGCACGGCCGGGGCTGGTTGGAGCCCTGGCGCGACCGGCTTCCCGAAGATGAGCAGGTCGTCGCCAGGACGGTAGAAGTCGTGCACCACTGCCTGGTAGTGGTAGCCGCACGATTCGTAAAACCGCCGGGCCTCAGCATAGGCCGGGGTGCCGGATGTCTCCACCAGGATGAGCCGGCCGTCCCTTCGGGCCACTTCCTGCTCCATGCGGTCCATGAGGGCGTGCCCGATCCCCTGGCCCCGCACGGCAGGGTCCACGGCGATCCAATAGAGGTCAAAGGTGCCGATGGTGAGGGGCGTGGGGCCGAAGCAAAGGAAGCCCACGACCCGGCCCTCTTCCCTGCAGACCAGGAAGATGTAGCCGCTCGCCTCACCTTTCTGTCGGTAGGCTTCCCACAACTCCTGCACGCAGGCCAATTCCATCGGGGTGAAGACCCCGGCCCTGCGTGCAACGTTCAGCAGAGGTTCTCCGTCTTCTTCGTTGGCCAGATGAATCGTACGCATACACGTTGTCTGCTCCCATAGCAAGTCGGGCGATGCGGAGGACCATAGCCACGTAGTCGTACCCGGCGGCCGAAGCCGCTCGGAAGAAGCCTGCATCCGGCGAGAGGTCGGGGTTGCAGTTCACCTCAATCACGTGGGGGACCTCCGCCTCGTCCACCCGAATGTCCACCCGGGCGTACCCCCGGCACCCCACGGCCTGCCACGTGGCCAGGGCAGTCGCCCGAAGCCGAGCGGCCAGGCGTGGGGAGACCTCCGCCGGGCACCGCACCGGCGTGTGCTGGTAGGCAAAGGACGCCGGGTCCCACTTGGCCTCAAAGGAGACCAGGCGGGCAAAGCGATCGCGAAAGTCGCTGAAATCCACCTCCGCCAGGGGCAGGAGTTCCGGAGGATCGCCCCAGACCGAGAGGTTGAACTCCCGCCCGGCGACGAACTGCTCCGCCAGGGCGGCCTGGCGGTAGCGCTCCACCACGTAGGCCACCCGTCGTTCCAGGGCCTCCCGGTCGTGGACCACGGCCCCATCGTCAATGCCCAGGCTGGCGTCCTCGGCCACGGGCTTGACGATGAGGGGGAACGGGAGGTCCTCCTCCAGGTCTCGCACCTCCGCCGGGGCCCGGAAGACCCACCACGGCGGGGTGGCGACCCCGGCCTCCCGCAGGGTGGCCTTGCAGAGGGCCTTGTGAGTGCTCAGGGCCAGGGCCCGGGCGTCCGAGCCGGTGAAACGGTAGCCCATGGCCTCCAGGGCCCAGGCGATGCGCACCTCTTCAAAAAGGCGGCCGTCCAGCCCCTCCCCCAGGTTGAAGACCGTCCACTCGGTCGGGGGGTAGGGGGCCAGTGCCGTCTCCACATCCAGGGTGATGGGCACCAGGACCACCCGGCAGCCGCCGCGGGTCAGAGCCTCGGCCACAGCCTCCGCGCACTTGACCACACCCTGCTCCGCCAGGATGTCCCTGGGCTCCCCTTTGACCAGTTGGACTGTGCGGCTGTAAAGCACCACCACTTGAGGCGGCTGCGCGGGCTGTCCTGCGTTCACCTCTCCCTCCTCCGGCTTCGTCAGGTTGGTGCAAGGTCCGACAAAGGCAACGCATCCAGGACGCCGGTGCGGCGGTAGCGCCACAGGGCCTGGCGGAGGATCTCGTTGACCAGGACGGCGTAGGGCATCCCCCCTCCCCTGGCCGCCAGGACGATATCGCTGTAGGTCGGGTTCAGGCCCGGCAGGGTGTTGATCTCCAGGAGGTGAGGCTTCCCTTCCCTGTCCAGGCGGAAGTCCACCCGTCCCACGTCCACCGCGCCGATGGCCTCAAAGGCGGCCACGGCCAGCCTCTGCAGTTCCCTCGCCAGGTCCTCGGAGATGGGGGCCGGGCAGAGGTAGCGCGGCGCCAGAGGCATGTCGCTCTTCACCTGGCTGGTGTAGAGGCCCCCCGCATCCCCGATGGGGCTGACGTCTATCTCCAGCACCGGGAAGGTGTGGAACCCCTCCGGGGCGTAGAGGGGCGAGGGAGGGGCCTCCCCCGGCCAGAGACGGTTGCCCAGGATGCCCACGGTGAACTCGCGCCCCGGCAGGAACCCCTCCACCAGCGCGGGCTGTCGGTAGGTGCGGATGACCCACCGCACCTGCTCCCGCAGGGCCTCCTCGTCCTCCACCACGGAGCGGGGGGAGATGCCCATGCCCGACCCCTCCCGCACGGGCTTGACGAAGAGGGGGAACTCCAGGTCGGGCGCGAGGGGCTCGTCCCCGCGGACGAAGACCTGGAAGGGAGCCGTGGGCAGGCCGTGGTCCCGCCAGACCCGCTTGGCCAGGGCCTTGTCCAGGGAGAGGGCCTGGGCCACGATGCCCGACCCGGTGTAGGGGATGCCCAGCATCTCCAGGAGGGCTGGGACCTGGGATTCGCGGGCCTCTCCCCGCAGGCCCTCGCAGATGTTGAAGCAGATGTCCGGCCGGACCTGCCGGAGGGTGTCCAGCAGGGTGGCATCCCCTTCCAAGGGGATGACCTCGTGGCCCGCCTCCCGCAGGGCCCCGGCGATGCCCTCCACCGTCTCCAGGGAGTCGTACTCGGCGAGGGCATCCGGCGGGGCCCCGGCCGGCAGCGGCACGTGGTATTTCAGGTTGTAGAGCAGTGCCACGCGCAGGCCCATGGCGTCCTCCTCCCCAGGCCCCCTCATGGGTGCACCGCCGGCGCGTGTTCCGGCTCCTGCCCTGCGGCAGTCCCGGAGGCGAAGAAGGGCCCCAGGCCGCTCCCAGAAGCGGGCACGCCCCGCACGTGTTCGTGGGCCCACCCCTCGGGCGCGATCTGGTCCTTCTGGCCTGCGAGGAGCCCGGCCACCCCTGCCTGGGCCTCCTCCAGGTGCTCCTGGCAGAAGGGGCACCGGCTGGGGTCGTGGGGCTGGTAGTCCGTCGGCTCCACGTAGGTGCTGATGAAGCCCTCAAAGTTGCGGACCACCACCCGGTGGTCGGACTGGCTGAGGAGGTAGTTGGGCCCGATGGGGACCTTGCCGCCACCGCCCGGCGCGTCAATGACGAAGGTCGGCACGGCCAGGCCGGAGGTGTGGCCGCGCAGGGCCTCCATGATCTCAATCCCCTTGGAGACCGGCGTGCGGAAGTGCCCCGCTCCGTGGACCAGGTCGCACTGGTAGATGTAGTAGGGCCGGACCCGGTTGCGGACGAGGGCGTGCATCAGCGCCTTCATCACGTGGGGGCAGTCGTTGATGCCGGCCAGGAGGACCGTCTGGCTGCCCAGGGGGATGCCCGCATCGGCCAGGAGCGCCAACGCACGCTCCACCTCCGGCGTGATCTCCTTGGGGTGGTTGAAGTGGATGTTCATCCACAGGGGGTGGAACTGGCGGAGCATGGCCGTCAGGTCCTCCGTGATCCGCTGGGGCAGGAAGACCGGGACCCGGGTCCCGATGCGGATGATCTCCACGTGCCGGATGGCACGCAGTTGGCGCAGGAGGCCCTCCAGGAGGCGGGCAGGCAGGGTCAGCGGGTCGCCCCCGGAAATGAGGACGTCCCGCACCTCCCGATGCGCCTCAATGTAGGCGATCTGCTGTTTCCAGGCCCCCATGCTGAACTGCTGGTGCGGGTCGCCCACCAGGCGGCTGCGGGTGCAGAAGCGACAGTAACTGGCGCACTGGGTGGTGACCAGCATGAGCACCCGGTCCGGGTAGCGGTGCACCAGGCCCGGCACGGGGGAATGGGCATCTTCGGATAGCGAATCCACACGCTCGGCGTCAAAGGGGACCAGTTCCCGAGTCGTCGGGATCACCTGACGGCGGATGGGGCAGTGAGGGTCGTCAGGGTCCATCAGGCTGGCGAAATAGGGGGTCACGTCCACCCTGAAGCGGCTGCGGGCGGAAAGGCCAGCCTCCTCCTCGGGCGTGAGGCGGACCACCCGGGCGAAATCCTCCACCGTGTTGAGGCGATGGGCCAGTTGCCATCGCCAATCCCCCCAGTCCTCCGGGGAGACGTCCTGCCATGGAGGGCGAACCCTGGGACGACCGGGTGGTTCTTCGGCCTGCGAAGCCAGAGTTTGTTCTTCGGTTGTCGTGACCATTTCAGGTCAGTTTTCGTACCTCCTTTGCGCGAAGGAT
>DAOTYM010000039.1:0-7349 GCA_034434775.1 Anaerolineae bacterium
GCCCCCTTCTCCGCCTCTGGGGTTTGTAGGGGCGATTCACGAATCGCCCCTACCATTTTCTACCGCCGATTCAAATCGGGGCTCAGGCCCGGCGTCGGCCTGCGCCGACGCGGCCGTGCAGAGGGACAGGCGGAAGACGCCGCCGATTCAAATCGGGGCCCAAAACCCGGCGTCGGCCTGCGCCGACGCGGCCGTGCAGAGGGCCCGCCCGTAGGGGCAAGGCATGCCTCGTCCCCGCGCACCTCACCTCTACCTCCTGGCCCCCTTCTCCGCCTCTGGGGTTTGTAGGGGCGATTCACGAATCGCCCCTACCATTTTCTACCGCCGATTCAAATCGGGGCTCAAAACCCGGCGTCGGCCTGCGCCGACGCGGCCGTGCAGGGGGACAGGCGGTAGGGGCAATTCATGAATTGCCCCTACAGACGCGCCAGTTGACAGGAGCCGCATTTCGGTTTAGCATACGCCCACGCTCAGATCACCCCACGCGCCCCCGCCCGACGGCGTGCGGCCCGCGCCCACCTTGGAGAACGAACCGATGTCCATCAGTTTTGACGACATAGACTACCTGGCGGTCAACACCATCCGCTTCCTGGCCGTGGACGCGGTGGAGAAGGCCAAGTCTGGCCATCCAGGCATGCCCATGGGCATGGCTCTGCCGGCCTACGTCCTGTGGACCCGCTTCCTCGTCCACGACCCGGCCTGGCCTCAGTGGCCGGACCGGGACCGCTTCGTCCTCTCTGCCGGCCACGGCTCCATGCTCCTCTACGCCCTCCTCCACCTGAGCGGCTACGACCTGACCTTGGAAGACCTGAAGGCCTTCCGCCAGTGGGGGAGCCATACCCCAGGCCACCCGGAGCGGGACCCAGCCCGGGGCATTGAGACGACCACCGGCCCCTTAGGCCAGGGGTTCGGCAACGGCGTGGGGATGGCCATCGCCGAGCGGATGCTGGCCGCGCGCTTCAACCGGCCCGGCCTCCCCATCGTGGACCACCGCGTCTTCGGCATCGTGAGCGACGGCGACCTGATGGAAGGCATCTCTTCCGAGGCAGCTTCCCTGGCCGGCCACCTGGGCCTAGGGCGGCTCACCTACCTCTACGACGACAACCGCATCACCATTGAGGGGAGCACAGACCTGGCCTTCTCGGAGGACGTGACGGCCCGCTTCCGGGCCTACGGCTGGCAGGTCCTGGAGGTGGACGGCCTGGACCCGGAGGCCATCGCCCAGGCCCTGGAGGAAGCGTGCCGCCAGGAGGAGCGCCCGACCCTCATCCGCTGCCGCACGCACCTGGCCTACGGCAGTCCCCACAAGCAGGACGACCCCGAAGCCCACGGCGCGCCCCTGGGCGAGGAGGAAGCCCGCCTCACCAAGGCCAACCTGGGCTGGCCCTTGGAGCCCTCCTTCTGGGTGCCGCCGGAGGTGCGGGAGCGGTTCCGGGTCCTCCTCCGCCGGGGGGCCGAAGCGCGGCAGGCCTGGGAGGCCCGCATGGCCGACTACCGGGCGCGCTACCCCCAGGAGGCCGCCGAGTGGGACCGCGTGCAGGCACGGCGCTTGCCGCCGGGATGGGACGAGGCCCTGCCCTCCTTCGCCCCAGACCCCAAGGGGGTGGCCACCCGCAGCGCCAGCGGCACCGTCCTCAACGCCCTCGCGGCCCGCGTGCCGGAACTGGTGGGGGGCTCGGCCGACCTCGCCCCCTCCAACATGACCTACCTCAAGGGGCATGGGGACATCCGCCGAGGGGACTTCCGCGGCCGGAACTTTCACTTCGGGGTGCGGGAGCACGCCATGGGGACCATCCTGAACGGGCTCGCGCTCCACGGGGGCCTGCGCCCCTACGGCGGGACCTTCCTCGTCTTCTCCGACTACATGCGCCCGTCCATCCGCATGGCGGCCATGATGCGCCTCCCGGTGGTCTACGTCTTCACCCACGACAGCATCTTCGTCGGCGAAGATGGCCCGACGCACCAACCGGTGGAGCACCTGGCGGCGCTGCGCGCCATCCCCCACCTGACGGTGGTCCGCCCGGCCGATGCCAACGAGGTGGCCGAGGCCTGGAGGCTCGCCCTGGAGTGGGAGGAGGGGCCCGTGGCCCTCATCCTCTCGCGGCAGCCCGTGCCGACCCTGGACCGCACCACCCTGGCCCCGGCCTCGGGGCTGCGGCGGGGAGCCTACGTGCTCCAGGAGGCGCGCGACCCGCACCTCCTCCTTCTGGCTTCGGGGTCCGAGGTGGGCGTGGCCCTGGGCGCGGCTGAGGTCCTCGCCCGGGAGGGCATCCGGGCGCGGGTGGTCTCCTTCCCCAGTTGGGAACTCTTTGAGCGCCAGCCAGAGGGATACCGCCGAGAGGTCCTGCCGCCGGACCTCCCGGTCCGGCTGGCCATAGAAGCCGGCGTGCGCCAGGGCTGGGACCGCTACGTGGGCAGCCAAGGGGATGTGCTGGCCATTGAGGGGCGGTTCGGGGCCTCGGCCCCCTGGCGCGTCCTGGCCGAGCAGTACGGCTTCACCCCGGACAAGGCCGCGGCGCGGGCCCGGGCCCTCCTGGCCCGCCTGGGCTAGCAGGTGAGGGGCGGGGCGGTGGAACGCGGGCACGGCGGGGCTGGCACCGGCTCCCCAGGCGAGGGGGAGCCTTCTCCAGAGACACGCCTGGCCACGCCAGAGGACTGGCCAACCCTCAGTGCGCTCCTGCACCGGGCGGAACTCCTGGACTGCCTGGACCCCCGGGAAACGGTCTACGCCGGCCTGCGGGAGGCGCGGACCTTCCTGGCCTTTGAGGGGGGCGAGGCAGTTGGCGCGCTCCAGTTCCAGGTGCGCCGGAGGCCCTTCGTCCACCTCCGCCTCCTGGCGGTGCGCCACGCAGCCCAGGCGAAGGAAGTCGTGGCCGCCCTTCTGGCCGCCGCCCGGCTGCCCACCCTGGAGGCCGGGCTAGAGGCCTGGCGCTACATGGCCCCGCCGGGCCCCGTGGGCGAGGCCCTCCGACACCAGGGCTTCCGCCTGGTTGAAGAGGTCGTGGAACTGGAGAAGGAGGACTACGATATCCCCTCCCGCGGGAACAGGGCCGTCCACATCCGCCCGGCGCGGGAGGCGGATGTCCCCGCCCTGGCCGCCCTGGATGCAGCGGCCTTCACCCCCTTCTGGCGGAACGACCTGGGTGCCTTCCAGGAGTACCTGCGGGGAGGGTACACCTTCCTGGCGGCGGAACTGAAGGGGCAGGTGGTGGGGTACCTGGTGGCAGAGGACCATCCGGCCGGGTTCTACATCATCCGGCTGGCGGTGGACCCGGCCTGGCAGGGGCAGGGCGTGGGCACGCGGCTCCTCGCGGAGGCCATCGCCCTGGCCAGGGCCCAGGGGACCCTCCCCATCCTGCTGAACACCCAGCGCACGAACCGCCAGGCGAGGCGGCTGTACACCTGGTTCGGCTTTCGGCCCTCCGGGCGCGTCCTCTGGGCCTGGACGCGGGCCATCGCGTACCCGTGAACCCTCTCTTGAGGAGAACCATGTCACGCATCAAAGCCATCCTCTTTGACTTCGGCGACGTCCTCACCGACCACGGCGTCACCCGGGACCTCCTGCGGGCCTACGACCGCCAACTGGGGTGGCCCGAGGGGACGCTCCACGACCGCCTGTACCGCAGCCCTTGGTGGGAGCAAGTCTCCCTGGGCCAGATCTCCGAGACGGCCTACTTCTATGGGGCCGTGGGGGACGTGGTTCCCCTCCTCCCCCAGGCGCTGGAGGTGCTGCGCTACGGGTGCTTCGCCCTGGAGCCGCTGCGCCCGGAGATGGTGGACCTCGTGCAGGCCCTCGCCCGCCGCTACCGCCTGGGCCTCGTGAGCAACGCCTCCCCCAGCCTGCGCCAGCAACTCATCCGCTGGCCCCATCTGCTCAACCTCTTTGAGGCTGTGGTCATCTCGGCCGAGGTGGGCCTGCGCAAGCCGGACCCCCGCATCTACCGCCTGGCCCTGCGCCGCCTGTACCTCGCGCCGGAAGAGGCCCTCTTCGTGGACGACAAGGCGCGCAACGTGGAAGGGGCTCTGGCCTTGGGCATGGAGGGGATCGTCTTCACCTCGCCCGCCCAACTACGGGCGGACCTAGCGGCCCGGGGCCTGTGGGAAGAGGGCTGAGAGGACCGGGCGCGATAGGCTCTGAAGAGGGTTTGATAGGTTTTGACAGTTCACCTGAGGTATCCTATGCATGGCGCGCGCCCGGGCGGCGCATTTTGGCGCGGAAACGATAGCCTCTGAAGGCCCGACAGGGGTATACTGAAGCCGTCAACGAAGCCATGGACTGCCGGGCCTTTTGGTGTCCGATGGGCGTCAGCGCCAGGTGCTTTGCAGTGCGAACGGAGGAGCAACCGACACCGATGGAGAAGACTTCTCGGTGGCCAGGGTTCTACGACCTGCCCCTCGCGGAGCGGGTGGAGCGGGTGGCCCAGTGGGCCGGCCTGACGCCGGAAGAGGCGCGGGTCTGGCAGGCCGCCCACGGCCTCCAGGAAGGCCAGGCCGACCGCATGATTGAGAACGCGGTGGGCGTGCACGCCCTGCCCCTGGGCATTGCCGTGAACTTCCTCATCAACGGGCGGGACGTGCTGGTGCCCATGGCCATTGAGGAACCTTCGGTGGTGGCCGGGGCCAGTTTCGCCGCCCGCCTGGTGCGGGAGGGGGGCGGTTTCCGCACCTCCAGCACGGACCCGGTGATGGTCGCCCAGATCCAGGTGCTGGACCTCCCGGACCCCTGGTACGCGCGGGCCCAGGTCCTGCGGCGCAAGCAGGAACTCCTGGACCTGGCCAACCAGACGGACCCGGTGGTGGTGAGCCTGCACGGGGGGGCGCGGGATGTGGAGGCGCGGGTCATCCCCGAAAGCCCCGTCGGGCCGATGCTGGTGGTGCACCTCCTCTACGATTGCCGGGACGCCATGGGGGCCAACATGGTCAACACGGCGGCGGAGGCCCTGGCCCCCCTGGTGGAGGCCATCACGGGGGGGCGGGTGAACCTGCGCATCCTCTCCAACCTGGCGGACCGGCGGCTGGCGCGGGCCGAGGCGCGGGTTCCTGCGGAGGCCCTGGCCTTTGAGGGGTTTGACGGGCACACCGTGGTGGACCGCATCGTGGAGGCCTATGCCCTGGCCGCCGCCGACCCCTACCGCGCGGCCACCCACAACAAGGGGATCATGAACGGGGTGGACGCGGTGGTCATCGCCACGGGGAACGACTGGAGGGCGGTGGAGGCTGGCGCCCACGCCTATGCCGCCCGTTCGGGGCGCTACACCTCCCTCAGCACTTGGGGCAAGGACGCGAACGGCGACCTGGTGGGGACGCTGGAGATGCCCCTCGCCGTGGGCATCGTGGGCGGGGCCACCCGGGTGCACCCGGCGGCCAAGGTGGCCCTGAAGGTCCTGGGCGTGCAGACGGCGCGGGAACTGGCCGAGGTCATCGTGGCCGTGGGCCTGGCCCAGAACCTGGCGGCCCTGCGAGCCCTGGCCACGGAAGGGATCCAGAAGGGCCACATGGCCCTCCACGCCCGCCAGGTGGCCATCGCCGCCGGTGCGGAAGGCCCCCTGGTGGAGGCGGTGGCCCGCCGCCTGGTCGCCGAGGGGAAGGTGCGCCTGGACCGCGCCCAGGAGATCCTCCGCGAACTGCAGGGGACGTAACCACAGAGGACACAGAGAGCACAGAGTTTTTATAAAAATTCTGGGTTTTCTCTGTGCCCTTCGTGGTGAAATTCTAGCGACCTGCGGGGGATACAGTCCACCACGAAGGACACAGAGGATACAAAAGTTTTTAGTTTCTCTGTGCTCTCTGTGGTGTAAGGATAGGAGATATGGAAGGGAAGTTGCTGAGGCCAGCCCGCAGGGTGGGCATCGTGGGGTACGGGGCCTACGTGCCCCGCTACCGCCTGCCGGCCACGGAAGTGGCGCGTGTGTGGAAGGGCGGGGAGGCCGGGCTGCCTTTGGAGGAAAAGGCCGTCCCTGGCCTGGACGAGGACGTGGCCACCATGTCCATTGAGGCGGCGCGGAACGCCCTGGCCCGCGCCGGGGTGGACCCCCAGCGGCTGCGGGCCGTGTGGGTGGGCAGCGAATCCCACCCCTACGCCGTGAAGCCGACCTCCACCATCGTCGCCCAGGCCATCGGGGCCGTGCCCCACATCCAGGCTGGGGACTGGGAGTTCGCCTGCAAGGCTGGCACGGAGGCCATCCAGGCGGGGATCGGCTTCGTGGGCTCGGGCATGGCGGACTACGTCCTCTGCATCGGCATGGATACAGCCCAGGGCCGCCCTGGCGACGAACTGGAGTACACCGCCGCCGCGGGGGGCGCGGCCTTTATCCTGGGACCGGCGGAGGAGAGCCTGGCCGTCTTTGAGGCCAGTTACTCCTACGTCACCGACACGCCCGACTTCTTCCGGCGGCCCATGCAGCACTACCCGGTGCATGGAGGGCGGTTCACCGGGGAGCCGGCCTACTTCCACCACCTGCTGGCGGCGGCCCGCACCCTGATGGGCGAACTGGGCCTCACAGCCAGAGAGATAGACTACGCCGTCTTCCACCAGCCCAATACCAAGTTCCCCCAGCGGGCGGCGAAGGTGCTGGGCTTCTCCCGGGAGCAGATCGCGCCGGGCTTGCTCGTCCCCTGGGTGGGGAATGTCTATGCCGGGTCGTCCCTCCTGGGGCTCACGGCCACACTGGACGTGGCCCGGCCCGGCCAACGCATCTTGGTGGCGTCTTTCGGGTCCGGTGCGGGGTCCGATGCCTTCCTCCTCACGGTGACGGAGGCCGTGGAGGAGCGGCGGGACCGGGCTCCCCGCACGGAAGACTACGTGCGGCGGCGGAAGGCCATTGACTACGGCCTGTACGTCCGCTACCGCAAGAAACTGCACATGCATTGAGGTCTTCACGAGTGCGTGACGTCTGCATCATCGGAGTGGGACAGACCAAGGTAGGGGAGCACTGGGGCCGATCCCTGCGCCACCTGGCGGCCGACGCGGTGCTGGCCGCCCTCAAGGACGCCCAGGTGGAGCGGGTGGATGCCCTCTATGTGGGCAACATGATTGCCGGTGAGGCGGCTGGCCAGGAGCACCTGGGGGCGCTGGTGGCGGATTTCGTCGGCCTGCGGGGCGTGGAGGCCTACAAGGTGGAGGCGGCCTGTGCCTCGGGCGCGGCCGCGCTGCGGAGCGGTTTCGTGGCCGTGGCCAGCGGCCTGGTGGACTTCGTGGTCGTGGTGGGCGTGGAGAAGATGACCGACACCACCGGCGATGTGGTGACCCAGGCCCTGGCCCTCGCCGCGGACGGTGACTACGAGGCAGCCTATGGCCTCTCCTTCGTGAGCATCAACGCGCTCCTCATGCGGCGCTACATGTACGAGTA
>DAOTYM010000040.1:0-4620 GCA_034434775.1 Anaerolineae bacterium
GGGAGGCGCGCCAGGCCCAGAACGCGTGAGGCCGCGCGCCGGAGGCACGGGGTCCAAGGCAGGGAAAGATGAAGAAGGCGTTGGTCATCCCCTTGGAAGACGAGGAGCTCCTGGAACTCTGCCGCATCCTGCTGGACCGGGATGCGGAAGGCGCGCTGGAGTTTGTGGAGCAACACCTCAAGAAACCGGCTCACGAGGCTCTGGAGGGAGGCTGAAAGGTCCTTATCCAGGTGCCCGGGGCTGGCATCAAAGAAGTGCCGGGGAAGAGGATGTTCTAACCCGTGGGACCGCGGGAGAGGCCGTCCCTCCGGCGGCCAGCGAAAGGATCACTGTGGCAACACCAAGGACATGGACGAACCCAATGGCCCAAGAGAATCTGCTCGTTGTGGAAGACCTGTACCTGATCCGAGAGGATCGGACCATCCTGCGGGGCGTGAACCTGGAAGTGCCCCGCGGGGTGATCTTCGCCCTTCTGGGCCGGAACGGCTCTGGCAAGTCCAGCTTGGCCTACGCCCTGATGGGTTGTGCGGGCTATGCCCCCAGCCGGGGCCGCATCTTCTTCAACGGGGAGGATGTGACCGGCCTTTCCATCACCGAGAGGGCTAGGCGGGGGATCACCCTCGCCTGGCAGGAGCCGGCGCACTTTGAAGGCCTGAAGGTCAGGGACTACCTGGCGTTGGGCATGGAGAACCCTTCCCGGGAGCGGATGGAAGAGGCGTTGGCGGCCGTGGCTTTGCCACCCCTGACCTACCTGCAGCGCACGGTCAACGAGACCCTTTCCGGCGGCGAGCGCAAGCGGATTGAACTGGCCGCGGTCTACGCCATGCGGCCCAGGTTGGCCATCCTGGACGAGCCCGACTCGGGGATTGACGTCCTCTCGCTGGACGACATCGGCACCCTCATCCGCCGGCTGCGCGATGAGGGGACTACGGTCCTCCTCATCACCCACCGGGACGAGATGGTCCTTGTGGCAGACCAGGCGGCCCTCATGTGCGGCGGGGAGGTCGTCCGGATCGGGGAGCCGACGGAAGTCCGCAGGCATTACGCCCGAAGGTGCCGCCCCTGCGAGGTGGTGGAACCGGTGGAGGCACCAGGAGGCGGCTATGAGCGACTTTGAGGCCATCCTGGAAGCGTACAGGCGGTCTGGAGGCGACCCGAGTTTCCTCCGCTCCCCCAAGGTGGGGAGCCTGGTGGTCCACGGCAACCAGGTCCTAGGGGCCAACGAAGTGCCCGGCGTCCACATGGAGACCGAGGAATTGGAGCACGGCGTGCGGGTGCACGTCCAAGTGGACCCAGGGGCGCGACCGGAACGGCCGGTGCACCTCTGCTTCGGGGTCTTGCCGAAGGAAGGGCGGCAGGAAATCCTCTCCACCTTTGAGATCGGCGAGGGGGCCCAGGTGGAGTTCCTGGCGCACTGCACCTTTCCCAACGCCGAGAAGGTGGTGCATCTCATGGAAGCCCAGGTCCACGTGGCCAAGGGAGCCTCCCTGAAGTACGCCGAGACCCACTACCACGGCGAGGGAGGAGGCACCCAGGTGGTGCCCAGGGCTCGGGTCACTGTGGACGAGGGAGCGACGTTCGTCACCGAGTTCGCTTTGACCGCCGGCCGGGTGGGCGTGATGGAGTTTGACTACGTCGTGGATGTGGCGGCCAAAGGGACGGCGGAACTGGTGACCAAGGCCTACGGCAAAGGGACGGACCGCATCGCGGTCAAGGAGACCATCCGTCTCAACGGACCCTACGCCCGGGGTCTGGCCAAGGCCCGTATTGCTGTGCGGGACCAGGCCACCAGCGAGGTGGTGGGAACCACGGAAGGGAACGCTCCTTTCACCCGTGGCCACGTGGACTGTGTGGAGATCGTGCGGGACCAGGCTGTGGCCAGTGCTATTCCAGTGGTGAGGGTGCACGATGACCGAGCCTACGTGACCCACGAGGCCGCCATCGGCACCGTGGACAAGAAGGAACTGGAGACGCTGATGTCCCGGGGCCTGGACGAAGAGGCCGCCGTGGACGTGATCGTGCGGGGGATGCTTCAGTAGCGCCACCATAGGACGGAGGGGCAGGGCATGGGATGCACTTGTCGCCTCTTCGGCGCAAGCGCCTATTGCCCGTGCAGAGCCGGGCGAGGGCCAGGCGTTAAGCGGCCGCCCCCAGCCCCCACGCTTTCTGGCACCGGGGACCCGCAAGCACGTGCGGGCTGGCTGGGCAAACGTGCATCAGGTTCTGTGCCCTGCAGATCTAGAGGCGAGAGACTCACGCTATGAGGAGGCATGGGAGGACACTATGGCTGGGAAACCGAGGTTCGTCATGTGCTACTGCACCGGGGAGTGCCCGGGGTTCCAGAACCTGAACCTTTGGCAATTGGTCAACCGCGTCCGGAACGAACTGAACGTGGAGTACGCGATCGTCCACCCGCAGCTGTGCGTGGACGACGGGGATCGGTTCTGGCGGGATTACTTCAAGAATGCCCACACCTACATTGTCGGCGGCTGCGATCCCCGGATGCAGCGCAAGATGTTCAAGGACACGCTGGCTGAACTGGGGGGCGATTTTGACCGGCAGGTCATCCCCCTGGACCTGCGGAACATGTCCACCGAGGAAGCCTACCAAAAGGTGGCTGAAGCCGTGGCCCAGGCGACCCAGTAGCCGCTTCTCAGGGGTGGCTCAGCGAGGGTGACGGCTGAAGGGCAGCCGGGGGCAGGAGCGCTGCTGCCCTGCCCCCGGCCAAGTCCGTGTGCTGCAACTGCCTCGTCCCCGCCTTGCACTGGGTGAGTGAGCGCGCCCACCCGCGGCAGGCGCAGCGGGCACCAGCAGCCATCTCGGGAAAGGAACAGAAAACCATGTCGCGAGACGAGGGTGTGAGCACAAGGGCAGACATGGCCGAGGCCCAGGAAGCGGCTCGGCAGTTTGCCGCCATTTTGGCGGCCACGTCGCAATACAAAGCCTTCGCTCTGGCCCGCCAGCAGTTGCAGCACGACGCAGAGGCGCAGCGAGCGATCCAGGATTTCCAGCGGCAACAGCACTACGTGCAGATGACACAGATGTGGGGGACGGTCACTGAAGCCGACGTGCAAGAACTGCGTCGCTTGCACGAGGCCTTGATGCGGATCCCCACCGTGCAGGAGTATGTTCACAGCCAAGAGGAGTTGGCCCGAACCTGCCAGGCAGTGGCGCACATCATCAGCGAGATCATCGGCACAGACTTCGTGCCCCACCGGTCGGGCTGCTGCGGCTGATAGGAGGCGAAACATGTTGGATCCGCGATTGGAGGCTGCAGCCCGGGAGTTCGGCACGCGGTTGGCTCAGACGCGGCCCTTGCGCGAGCTCCACGAGGCCCAAGAGCACCTGGCAGCCGATGAGGGAGCGCAGCGCCTGCTGGCGGAGTGGGATCAGAAACAGCAGGAACTCCTGGACCGCCAGAGAACGGGACGCCCCATCACCCAAGCGGAGATTGAGGACCTGCGTCAGTTGCGGGCCCAAGTCCAGAACCACCCTGCAGTCCAGGCGTACCAAGACAGGGAGCAACAAGTGCAGCTCTACCTCGCCGATCTCCTCGCCGTGATCAGCGAGGAATTGGAGGTGGACTTCATGGCCCTGAGCCAGGCGGCTGAACCCTGAAAGCCTTGTCCGGGCCAGTCTGCAGAGACAACTTGACCGGGATGGGAGGAGACGCTCATGCCTTACGGGATTCCCCGAGAGGAAATTCCCTGGTACCCCACGGTAGACTACGACCTCTGTGCAGGCTGCCAGGAGTGCATTGAGTTTTGCCCTAACAACGTGTATACATGGGATGACAACGACCACCATCCTGTGGTGGTGAACCCTTACAACTGCGTGGTCGGGTGCAGCGCCTGCGCCAAGATGTGCCCGATGGAGGCGATCCGCTTCCCCACCCGAGAGGAGATGATCGCCCTGATGCGCGAGTTGATGCAAAAGCACCAGGCGTAGGCAGGAGGTGCAAGATGCCAACCTACGAGTTCCAGTGCGGTGACTGTGGAGAGAAGTTTGAGGTTCGCGCCTCGTTCAGCGAGAAGGACAAGGGGCTGAGCCCCCGGTGCCCCCACTGTGGCAGCGAGAACACGGGCCAGGTCTTCGGCAACATGGTGTTCTTTGCCAAGTCTGGGGAAGTGAGCTTCACCTCTCCGCCCAAGGGTGGGTGCTGTTCGGCCCAGTGAGAGGAGGTCAGGCCATGTCCGGATGGGGACCAGCCACCAGGCGGACCGCCGGGTGCTGCGGCGGCAGCGATGTCACCCAGGTGGACATCCGGGGCGACGGCCGGACCGTGGGGCTGGTCGGGCTGGAGGCGGCCTTTGAGCAACTCTACGCCCTGGGGTTCGGCCCCGACGACCCCATACAGGATGAGTTGCTGGCGATGGTCAAGGCACGCAACTACGTGCCCCGTGCAGCCGAGGAGGCGTACAAAGCGGCCCTCCTGCGGGAGTATGCTGCTTTCTGTGCTAAGAAGAGCCGTGAGGCCAAAGCAAGAAAGGGGTAATCATGCCTACTGAAGAGGAGATCCGTTCGGCCCTGCGTCCGGTGATAGACCCGGAGATCGGGCTCAGCGTGGTGGACCTGGGGATGATCCGCCAGGTGCGGATAGACGAGGCCGGCCGCGTGGAG
>DAOTYM010000041.1:0-7599 GCA_034434775.1 Anaerolineae bacterium
GCCCGTACCTGCTGCAGGCCGCGGAGGCCTTCGCGCAGATGGGCCTACCGCACCTGGCAGAGCAGGTACGACAGGCAGCCGAGGCTCCCAGCCAGCCCCTGCACCCAGCGGTGGCCCAGATGGCCCCTCTCTTGCTGGCCGTTGTGGCCGTGGCCGAGGGGGCTGGAGAGGAGGCGGCCCAGGCGGTGCGCGCCGTCTTGAAGGGATTGGCCCAGACCAGAGATTGGGCAGCCTTGGCCCACGCTCTGGAACGCGTGGTGGACGGCGAACGGAACCCCGAGGCCCTCTCCCAAGGGCTGGACGCGGTGGACCAGCAGGCCCTGGCCTTGGTCCTGGCTGCCCTGCAGGATGAGCGCGGCCGGGCTCTCCTCCAGGGACTGGCCGAGGCAGCCAGCCGCGGGCAACCTGAGCCCGATTCCTCCAACAGACCGTGACCTGGCCGACGGCGGCGCGTCTGAGGGGGCCCGGCCCAAGCGGTTACCCCGCCACCCGCGGCACGGTGGACGACGCCTTGGGCAGGACCGCCACACGCGCCCCCGCCGGCAGGCCCGGCAGGACTTCGTCCACCGCCGCCTGCACGCTCGCCGCCGGCCGGAAGAGCAGGCGGCGGACCAGCCCCGGGTCCAGCCGCGAGACCAGGACCACCGTCGCCCGGCGCATGTCCTGGGCGATGAGGAAAGCCTTGTGCGGCCCCACGCGGAAGGGCTGCTGGGCAAACCGCTCCAGCGCTTCCTCCACCGAGGAGACCTGCTCCATGAAGGCTTCGTAGGAGCGGCTCCCCGTCCCCTCCACGCAGGCCGAGACGAGGATGAGGACGCCCCCGGGGCGCACCACCTGCGCCGCATGGCGCAGCCCCTTCTGGGCCTGGTAGAGGTTGATGTCCTTGGGGTGCCCCCCAGGGGACGAGATGACCAGGTCGTAGGGCTGGGGCACGGAGACCATGCAGATCTCCTGGGAGATGGGCACCCCCGCCTCCATGACGGCCCGCGGCGCGCCGGCGAGGGCCTGCACCACCTCGCCGTGGATGTTCATGATGGCGTTCAGGGCCAGGTGGACCCCGATCTTCTCCCCCGCTTCCTCAATGTCGTCGCGGACCGGGTTGCCCTGGTAGCGCCCCATCTCCGCCCCCGGCTGCATCATCAGCGCGTGGTTCCGGTCAATCTCCGCCCTGGCCCCCAGGCCCACCACCACCGTCTTGACGCCGCCGGAGAAGCCGGCGAACTGGTGCGGCTCAATGTTCCCCACCGCCACCCGCAGGTCCGCCTGCCGGTAGGCCCGGTTGACCCACACCGGCGTCCCCCAGCGCGTCTCGCCCAGGTACTCCAGGTCCTCCAGGCGGTCGGCGTCGTGGCTCACCACCCGGTAGCGGCCCAGGACCCCTGACGGGAGGACCTTGTCGTACTCGTCCGGCGTCATAGGGGCGTGGGTGCCGTTGGCGATGAAGAAGGTGATCCCCTCCGGGGGGACCCCGAGGGCTTCCAGCCGCGCCAGGAGGGGCGGCAGGAGCACGTCGTGGGGCACGGGGCGGGTCTTGTCGTTCACGGCGATGGCCACCGTGCGGACCCCCGCCCAGTCCTCCCAGCGGAAGGCCAGGGGGGCCGCCAGGGCCTCTTCCACTGTGCGGAGCGGATCGGGCGCGCCCGGGACCTCCTTGGGCGCGATGACGTCCACCGCCAGGGTGTCCGGCAGGTCAAAACACGCCTCTTCCGTGCCGTAGGGCACGCAGAACTTGGCCATGGGCGATTCCTCCTCACAGTTCTGGGGGCGCCGGGAGTTGCGGCTGCTCCTCCGCTGGCGGAGGGAGGGAGGCTTGGCTTCCACCCATCCCCACCTCCTTCCCTCCCCGTTTTGCGGGGAGGGAAGGAGGTGCTGTTTGCTCCCCGCGCCCGCTACCGGATGTAGCGCACCAGGAAGTCTATGTCCTCGTCCCGACGCTCGTGCATCCGCTGGATGGCCTGCTCAGGCGTCAGGCCCTCGTGGATGAGGCCGTTGATGGCCACGGCCACGGCGCGCGGGTCCTCGGCGCCCGGGAAGAGGACGTTGCGTCCCACCATCGCCCCCCGCACGTTCTCGCCGGCCTGCAGGCCGTAGTGGAAGGCCTGGATGATGGGGACCGGGTCCTGGCGCGACTCCCCGCCCAGCATCAGGAGGGGGAGGGTGGTGGCCATGGTCACCCGCTCGTAGTTCTCAATGACCGGGACCTTGAGCCAGGTGTAGCGGGAGGCCGCCCCCAGGGCCGCGGCCACGCTCACCAGGCGCACCAGTTCCTCCACAGTGTAGTTGGCCACGTACTTCCCGTTCTCGTACTTCATGGGCAGGGGCTCCACGAAGGGGACCAGGCCGTACTCATTGAGTTCGTTGACCGCCTGGGAGCAGTACCAGATGGTGTCCAGCGTTCGGGGGTCGTCCCGCACCACGCGGAACATCATCTTGCCGCCGTCCAGGCGCATGGCGGCCATCTCTTCGGCGGTGTAGTTGGTGAAGCGGTCGTCAATCTCCCCGGCCACACCGGCCACGCCGCCCCGCTGCATGCACCCCACCAGGACCTTGCCGTCCAGGAAGGACGGCCCGCCGCCCTGCTGCACCAAGTAATCCACGATGAACAGGTCGTCTATGATGTCCGGCGGCCCCATGACCCCGTCAAACTCGGTGCTGGTGATCACCCTCAGGACGCGGCCCAGGTACTCCTGGCGGTTGCCCATGAGGAGCGGGTCTCCTCCCGACGCGGTCACGCCCCGCGCCGGGTGGTCCGTGGCGATGATGAGGAGCCGGCCATCGTAGGTCAGGCGGGGGCGACGGCGCCGCGCCTGGGCCATCTCCTCCACCACCTCGGGGCGCTCCACCCGCACCTCAGTGATCTTGCGGAAAATCCGCTTGGGGAAGAACTTCTCCAGGTCAAACCGGTACTCAGACATGGACAAACCTCCTCAAAAGGTTGATATGCACTCGCTTTCTTGTAGGGGCGATTCATGAATCGCCCCTACAGGCCCCCCTTCCACGCGGGAGCCTTCTTCGCCACCATGACCCGCTTCAGGCGCACGTGCTCCGGCAATGGGTCGCCCACCAGCGGCAACGCATACTCCACAAAGGCCTGGGTGGGCAGGTTCCCCTCCTCGTTGATGAACTCTGGGGGCATGTGCTTCTCGGCGTTGGCCACGTCCTCCAGCCGGGCCAGGCCCGTGGTGCAGCGGTAGCCCGGTCCCTCCAGGCGCTCCAGGGTCACCATGAAGCCGCTCTCGCCATCCAGCATCTTCTCCACGGCCACGCGGCCCACCAGGTAGGCCTCCTCCAGGTCCACCCGGGAGGGCGAGATGCTGCACGAGCGCTGGAGCGTCCCCGGCCGGTTGACGCGGGCCTTGAAGCCCAGTTCCCGCGTCACCAGGTCCTGCAGGTACACGCCCACCCCGAGGCCCAGGGCCACCGTCTGGTGGCCGAAGGCGTCGGTCTGCAGGCGGCCGACCTTGGCGGCGATGAGGTTCCCCTCGGCATCCCGGATCCCCTCCGAGACCACCACCATCACATGGCCGATGGCCTCGTGGACCCGCTTGACGTCCTCCAGGAACTTCGCCTCGTGGAAGGGGCGCTCCGGCAGGTAGACCAGGTGGGGCGGGTCCGCCTCGTCCCGCTTGCCCAGGACGGAGGCGGCGGCCAGCCACCCGGCGTGCCGGCCCATCGTCTCCAGGATGGAGACGTCCTCAAAGGTCTCCATGGCGGCCAGGTCCCGACCGGCATCCATGGTGGAGATGGCCACGTAGCGCGCTGCACTGCCGAAACCGGGCGTGTGGTCCGTGAGGGCCAGGTCGTTGTCAATGGTCTTGGGGACGCCCATGACGCGCAGTTCGTACCCCGTCTCCGCCGCCAGTTTGGCCACCTGGTAGGCGGTGTCCATGGAGTCGTTGCCCCCGATGTAAGCGAAGTACCGCACGTTGTGGGCCCGGAAGACCTCCAGGATGCGCTCGTACTCGGCTGGCCCCAGTTTGTGGCGGCAGGACCCAAGGGCTGCGGAGGGGGTCCCCACCAGGGCGTGGAGCGCGTGGGGGTCCTCCTGGGCGAGGTCCACCAACTCTTCCTTGAGGGCCCCCTCAATGCCGTGCCAGAGGCCCAGCACGGCGTCAAACTCGGCCTGGTGCAGGGCCGTCTCGGCCACGCCGGCCAGGCTGGCGTTGATGACGGCCGTCGGCCCTCCGGACTGGCCCACAACCAACGCACCTCTCAACCGCTTCTTCATACGAACCTTCACCCTCCTAAGCCTTCTCCGTGAAAAGCCGGACCTCTCCCCCGGCCCCTCCCCAACGCGGGGCCTGTAGGGGCAATTCATGAATTGCCCCTACGGGGCCTCGGCACGGGGAAAGGGGCTGGGTGTTAGGTCGGCTCTCTCCTCCGGCAACCTGCTTAGCGCTTCTTCTTCACCTCCGCGAGGATGGGCAGCGCCCAATCCAGGTCCAGAGCCCGCAGGGTCTCCTCCTTCGGGAAGCCTTCTTCGTCCCAGCCGGCCTCCTGGTAGTACGTCTGCACCGCCTGGCGGAACTCCTCGGGCGAGAGGCGTTGCCCCTCCCTCGGCCCCGAGGCGATGGGCTCAAACATCCGCCGGGGGAGGGCGTCGTCGGCCCGGGTCATCCCCTCCCGCAGGTTGAAAAGGCGGCTCAGGGCCGTGTGGCGGTCCTTGACCCGGAGGAGGTCCTCCAGGCTCAGGTCCCAGCCTGTGCTCGCCCGGACCAGGTCCACCAGTTCCGGGAGCGTCAGGGGGCCGACGGGCTGGGCGCAGAAGATGCACATCCCCAGCGAATTGAAGAGGCCCCACAGCCGCTGGAGGCGGTGGAAGGCCCTGGCCTTGCGCTGGCTGAGTTCGTCCACGGGCATGGTCTCGTGGACGCCCAGGAGACGGAAGGTCTCAAAGGAGTCGGTGACCTTCTCCAGTTGGACGTCGTGGGGGGCTTCCACGTGGTCGGCCCCCGTGGGCGCGAGGCTGAAGGCGAGGGCCAGGCTCGCCCGGACGCGGGGTTCGTGCATGGGGAACTCCTGCCCCCGGGCGTGCATGGCGAAGGCCTCGGCCTCCGGCCCAATGCGGTGCGCGAGGCGCGCCACGCCCTCCCCCAGGAGCCGGCCGAACCCCTCGCGCCGGCCGATCCGCTCCACCAGGGTGACCATGGCCTCGGCGTTCCCGAAGCGCAGGTCCAGGCCGTCCGTCTGCTCCAGCCCGATGAGGCCGCGCTCGTAGCACTCCATGGCGAAAGCGATGGTGACCCCCGTGGAGATGGTGTCCAGGCCCAGCCGCTGGCACAGTTCGTGGGCCTTGCAGACCGCCGCCAGGTCGTCCACCCCGCAGCACGAACCCAACGCGGCGATGGTCTCGTACTCAGGTCCGCCGTACATGGGGTCCACCTGGTAGGGGCCTTCGTCAATGCGGACCTCCCGCTTGCAGGCCACGGCGCAGGCCCAGCAGGTGCCCCGGCCCACCAGGTAGGTATCCCGCAGCCGCTCCCCGGAGAGGCGCTCCGCGCCCTCAAAGGCACTGGTCTGGAAGTTCCGCGTGGGGAGCATGCCGCTCAGGCTGAGGGGCACCACCCCGCGCGCTGTGCCCAGGTCGTGGAAGGAGCCAGGTTCCCGTGGGATGCGCTCGGCGGCGCTGCGGGCCAGGTCCCGCACCTTCTGGGGGTCGTGGAGGGGCAGCACGCCCTCCCCTCGCACCGCCACGGCCTTGAGGCGCTTGGAGCCCATCACCGCGCCCAGGCCGGTGCGGCCGTTGACGTGGCGCAGTTCGTTCAGGATGCAGGCGTAGCGCACCCCCCGCTCCCCAGCCGGGCCGATGAGGGCCACCCGCGCCCGGGGGTCACCCACCTCCTCGCGGATGGCCTCCTGGGCCGGCCCCGTCTCCAGGCCCCAGAGGTGGGAAGCCTCGCGCAGCTCCACCTGGTCGCCGTGGATCCAGAGGTAGACGGGCTTGGGCGCCACCCCCTGGACCACCAGGGCGTCGTACCCCGCCCGGCGCAGTTCCGGGGCCCACCACCCGCTGGCCTGGGCCTCCGCCAGGCCCCCGGTCAGGGGCGACTTGGCCGAGATGTTGAAGCGGCTCGTGCCGGAGACCGGCACCCCTCCCAAGAGGCCAGCGGCGAAGACCAGTTGGTTGGCCGGGCCCAGGGGGTTGACCCCCGCCGGCACCTGCCGCAGGAGCCACCAGAGCCCCAAGGCCGCGCCGCCCAGGTACTGCCGCCCCACGTGCTCGGGTAGCGTCTGCACCTCCACCTGCCCTGTCGTCAGGTCCACCACAAGGATGCGGCCGCGGAAACATCCGGATGCCATGTTGTCCTCCCTAGTGGGTGCTTTGTCAGGCTGGCTTAGTCCTCATCCTCCAGGGATTGGGGGGACCAGGTCCAGGCGGTCCCCCTCCCGGAGGGGCGTGTCTTCCGAGACAAACTGGCGGTTCACCACGGTGGTGAAGACCTCGTTTGAGGGGATGCCCAGCCGAGCCATGACCTCGGCCACGGTGGTCCCTTCCGGCAGGTCCAGTTCCAGAGGCGAGACGCCGCCGCAGTAGCGCAAGAGCCCTCCATGCACGTGGACGACGACCTTCACAGCCTCCACCTCCGACAGGCGAGAGAAACCCGACGCAGCGCGCCAAAGGCCCCTGGAGAGGGCCGGCCTTTGTTGCGCGACGTGAAATTTGATTTCACAAGAATTTTACCACACCCCGGCGTCTGTTGTCAATGCAGGCACGCGACAGGCCAGCACCCCGCGGCCAGGCGAGGACGGGGAACCTGTAGGGGCGATTCACAAATCGCCCTGGAGCTGTAGGGGCGGTTCATGAACCGCCCCTACAAACCTCCCCCTGCGGAGAAGGCGTCGGCGCAGGCCGACGCCCTACTTGAGCCCCGATTTGAATCGGTGGCCAAAATGGTAGGGGCAGTTCACGAATCGCCCCACCGACCTCACCCCATCCCCCAATCCCCCTTTCCCTCTCCGCGTGCGGAGAGGGAAAGGGGGCCAGGGGGAAAGGGTGAGGTTTGCTGGGGTGAGGTCCATGGAGGCGAGGCACGCCTCGCCCTCAGCCTCGGGAGCCGCCGGAAGCGCCTTTGCCCGCACATCCCTGAAGGGCCCCGGATTTGACACGGGCGGCAAAGCGTGGTATGATGGGCTTACAATAATCGATAATCGATTCACGTGGGCCCCGCGGGCAACGGGGGTTGGGCAAGGAGGCACCCTCATGGCATCTCTGGAGACCTACCGGAACCTTTACAACCTGGAGGGCAAAGTCGCTCTGGTGGCGGGCGGCGCGGGCGGCATCGGCACGGCCATCTCCGAGGGGCTGGCCGCCTTCGGCGCGACGGTCGTCGTGGCCGGCCGCACCAAGGCCAAGGCCGAAAAGGTGGCCGCAGACATCGTCGCCGCAGGCGGCCGCGCCGAGGGCATCTACCTGGACACCCTGGATATCCCAGGCACGCGCCAGATCGTGGCGGACCTGGGCCAGCGCTACGGCAACATCCACATCCTGGTGAACTGCGTGGGAGGCCACAAGGAAGCCCCGGCAGAGGAGTACACCGAGGAGGACTGGGACCGCGTGGTGGACCTCAACCTCAAGGCCGCCTTCTTCCTCTCCCAGGC
>DAOTYM010000042.1:0-4761 GCA_034434775.1 Anaerolineae bacterium
ACCCGAGCCCGACTTCAGGCCACGTGCCCGATCTGCTGGGAGACCTTGGCCGAGACCTCCAACAAGGCCCTGCCCATCTCCTCCATCTTCTCCTGGGAGAACCGGAGGGCGGGCCCGGAGATGCTGATGGCGGCGATGGGCAGGCCCCGGTGGCCGAAGATGGGCACGCCAACACAGCAAGCCCCTTCTTCTTTCTCCTCGTTGTCCGTCGCATACCCACGCGCCCGGACCGTGGCCAGTTCTTCTTTCAGCAGGGATGGGGAACAGAGGGTGTTGGCCGTGTACCTGGGGAGCCCGGTGATCTGGAGCAAGCGTTCCACCTGGTCTTCCGGGAGGTGGGCGAGGATCGCTTTGCCCAAGGCGGTGGCGTGGAGCGCCTCCCGCCCCCCCACATGGGCGGACATCTTGAAGGCTCTCGGGCTTTCCAAGATCTCCACGTACACCATCTCGTGTCCCTCCAGGACCGCCAGGTTCACGGTCTCCTGGAAGCGGTCCAGGAGCTCCCTCATGTAGGGGAGGGCCACTTCGTGGAGGGTCATGTTGCCCAAGGCCGAGTTGGCCAACTGGAAGATCCGCAGGCCTAGGGTGTACTTCTCGTCCGAGTTCTTGGCGATGTAGCCCCGTTCCTCCAAGGTCACCACGTACCGAAACAAGGTGGGCTTGGGGATGCCCACACCCCTGCTCAGTTCGGACAGGGTGAAAGACCCCCGGTGCTGGGCCAGGAACTCCAGGATGTCCAGCACCTTGTCTGCGGCATTGATGCGGTATTCGTCTTTCAAGGCTGCGCTCCTGGATGTTGTTTCGGTATGGCAAACAGTCTTTTCATTTTCCATTGTACCACAGGACCGAAATCTTGTCAAGCCCAGGCAGGGCGCGTTTCCAGGGTTGACTCGTTTTTACAAAGGGAAGCCCTTAACCGCTCCTCCGGACGCTAGATGGCACGCCAGGAGGCGTGCCCTACGGTCTGTCACACCGGAAGGCTGTCAGAGTTCTGTAAGAATGAGTCAGCCCTGCCCTGGCTTCGGGCCTCCTTGACCTCTCGGCCAGCCACGTGATAGAATCCCCTGGAGGCAAGGCGCATGGCGGAAGACCAAGCCAAGTTCACCATTGAGCACCTGAACTTCTACTACGGCAACTTCCGGGCCCTGGAAGACATCTCCATGGTCATCCGGCCGCGGCAGATCACCGCCCTCATCGGGCCCTCCGGATGCGGAAAGTCCACCTTCCTACGCTGCCTGAACCGCATGAACGACACCATCCCCGGCACGCGCGTGGAAGGGAAGGTGCTCCTGGACGGCGAGGACATCTACCGCCCGGATCTGGACCTCTCCCACCTGAGGCGGCGAGTGGGCATGGTCTTCCAGCGCCCCAACCCCTTCCCCCAGTCGGTCTACGACAACGTGGCCTTCGGCCCGCGGGTCCTCGGCCTCCACAAGCACAAGAACCTGGACGAACTGGTGGAACGGAGCCTCCGGGATGCCGCCCTGTGGGACGAGGTGAAGGATAGCCTGCACAAGTCGGCCCTCTCCCTCAACCCCGGCCAGCAACAGCGGCTGTGCATCGCGCGCGTCCTGGCCGTGGAGCCAGAGGTCATCCTCATGGACGAGCCCTGCTCGGCCCTGGACCCGGTCGCCACCCTCAAGATTGAAGACCTGATGCGGCAACTGGCCCGGGAGTACACCATCGTCATCGTCACCCACAACATGCAGCAGGCGGCCCGGGCCTCCGACTGGACCGGGTTCTTCTGGCTGGGCCGCCTGGTGGAGTACGGCCCCACCGACACCATCTTCACCAAGCCCAGCCACCGACTGACGGAAGATTACATCACCGGCCGTGCCGGGTGAGGGAAGCCCCACCCGCAAGGAGGAAAGGCCCTGCACCGCTTCTTCGTCCTGGCCGCCGACGGCGCGGACCCCCGCCTGCTCTGCCAGTTCCTAGAGGATGGAACCTGCCCCCACCTCGGGCGTTTGGCGGCCCACGGCTTCGTCAGCCCCCTGGAGACGGCACTGCCCCCCCTCTCCCCAGTGGCCTGGGCCACCTTCCTCACCGGGTGCAACCCCGCCCGACACGGGATCGTGGACTTCTTCTTCCGGGAGCCAGGCCAGTACCGCCTCGCGTTCGGCCTCTACGCCGTCACCAGCACGGACCCACCCCGCTACCAGAGCCGGCTCCTCGTGCCCGGCCTGCCGGCCCTCCTGCGGGAGGCAGGCCTCCGGGGCTACTTCCTCTGGCTCCCCGGGACGTTCCCCCCGGAGCCGTCGCTGGGGGGCACGCTGGCAGGCTTGGGCGTCCCCGACGTGCTGGGGAGCCTGGGCCTTTCGGCCCTCTTCACCGCCGACCCCCGAGGTGGACGCGCCGCAGAGGTCCGGGACCGCCGGCAGGTCATCCCCCTGACACCTCGGGAGGAAGGCTCCTTCCAGGCCCTCCTCCTGGGCCCCGACAGGCCAGGCCCTTCCCTCTGGACCAAGGTGGAGGGGGACTTGCTCCGCCTCTGCGTCGGCGGGCAGCCCGAAGAGGGTGCGCCGGGTGGGGCGGAGGCGGTCCTCTCCCTTGGGGAATGGACCCCCTGGCTGCGCTTCCCCTTGGTCCGGGGGCGCCGGGCCGAGGAGGGGATGGCCCGCTTCCGCTGGCTGGACCGTGCCCCCCTGACCCTCTACCGCACCCCTGTCCAGTATCCGCCGGATGCGGCCCCCTTCCCCCTGAGCGCGCCAGAGGGGTTCGCTGCTCAGGTCGCCGCCTGGATCGGCCCCTACGCCACCCTGGGGCAGGCCTGCGACCAGAACGGCCTCCAGACCAGCCTGCTGGACGACGAGACCTTCCTCCAGGATGCCTGGACCACCTGGGAGCAGCGGGCCCAGGCCCTGGTCCACCTCGCGGCGCAGCCCGACTGGAGCCTGGCCGTGGGGCACCTCTTCACGCTGGATGTCCTGCAGCACCTGTTCTGGGCGGGCGAGGCCGAGCCGGGGGAGGCTGTCCGCGCCGCCTACGCCTGGATGGACACGGTGGTGGCCCGCCTCCAGAAGGCCCTGGACCCCGAGGTGACCTTCCTCGTGGTGAGCGACCACGGCGTGTGCCCCCTGAAGCGCCGCGTTGCGCTCAACCGGTGGCTGCACGAACGGGGATACCTGCAGGTGCAGGAAGGCCCCCGCGGCCCGGCCATAGACTGGGCGCGCACCGCGGCCGCCAGCCTCGGCCACGGGGGCATCTTCCTCAACGTGGAAGGGCGCGAGCCCCTGGGGACGGTGCCTCCAGCGCGCTACGAGGCGCTGCGGCGTGAGGTCCAGGAGGCCCTCCTCGCCTGGCGTGACCCGGAGACGGACCAGAGGGTGGTGGCGGGGGCCTGGCCTCGGGAGGCGGTCTACCGGGGCGACGCGCTGGAGCGGATCCCGGACCTGGTGGTGGCCCTGGAGCCAGGCTACGGCCTGGACCGCCGGGACATGCTGGGCGAGGTCGCGCCCAGCCGTCCTCCCATCGTCCCGCGCCAGGGCCGCTGGGTGGCCGGCCACGAAGGCCCCTACCGGCCCCAGGACGTGCCGGGCGTCCTGCTGGCGGCCGGGCCGGCGGTCCGGGCGGAAGGGCCAGGGGCCAAACCCCGCCTCATGGACCTGGCCCCCACCCTCCTTTCGGCGTTGGGTGTGCCCATCCCAGCCCACATGGAAGGGCGCGTCCTCTCCCGAGCCTTCGCCCCGGCGCAGTAGGCGTGGAGTCCCCCGCCAGGCCTAGCACCAATGCAATCTGAGTAGGGGCGCATGGCCGTGCGCCCCTACTACCACGGGGCCAATGGTCCTGCAGGTCTGAAAGGGATTCCCGAACGCGAAATCCCGTCGGGGCACGGCATGCCGTGCCCCGACCATCGTGACCTGCACTCCGAAAACGGAACGTCCATTGTGGTCCAGCACTAGGAAGGTGCGCCCGGCGGAGCCACCACCTCGGCATCGGGGATGCCCTCGCGCAGGAGCCCCATCAGTTGCCTGGCGTTGCGCACGGCGTAGTCCCGGGCGTTGTTGTTGAAGAGGAGGTGGACCTCCCGCGCGCCCTGGGCCAGGTGGGCCACCTTGGGGACCCATTCCCGCAGTTCGTCCTCGGTGTAGAGGTAGTCAAAGCGCTCGGCGGTGGTCTGGACCCGCGCGTACCACATCTGGGCGTTCCGCCCGTGGAAGCGGACGAGGACGAGGTCGGGGTTGGTGACCTCCAGCACCGTGGGGATGCTGCCCGTGCCGACCTGGGGCTCGTCCACCACCGTCAGGCTGACGCCCATCTCCCGCATGGCCTCCAGGAGGCTGGGGACGTGGTCTCCCTCCAGCCAGGAGCGGTGGCGGAACTCCACCCCGATGCGGTCGTCGGGGAAGGCCTCCCGCACGCGGCGCAGGTAGTCCAGGTTCTCCGGCCGGCGCACGAACCAGGGCGGGAACTGGAAGTGCACCGCCCCCAGTTTCCCGGCCTCCCGCAGGGGCTGGAGGCTGGCGCGGAAGGCTGCGGTCGTCTCTTCGTCTGGAGGGTTCTCGCGGTCGTGCCAGGTGAGTTGGCGGTAGGGCTTCACGTCAAAGAGGAAGCCTGGCGGCGTGCGGCGGGCCCAGGCGGCGAAGGTCCGGGCTGGCATCATGCGGTAGAAGGTGGAGTTGACCTCCACCAGGGGGAAGTGCTGGGCGTAGTAGGCGATCTGCTGGTTGGCCGGCAGCCCTTCGGGGTAGAAATTCTGGTGGTCGGCCCAGCTGCACGTGCCCACGTAGATCCGGGCCATGGCCTCCCTCCCACAGAGGG
>DAOTYM010000043.1:0-10892 GCA_034434775.1 Anaerolineae bacterium
ATGAGGGCATCCCGGATGCCCAGCGCGGCGCGCTCCTCCGCCGAGAGGTCGTAGTAGGATTGGAGCGCCGGCTGGATGACCAGGCTCTCCGGCCCCCCGAAACTGGGGCCGATGCGGGGGATGCGCAGGGCGTCTACGACCCGGCTGGCGGCCTCCAGCCCTCCCTTGACCTCAAAACTGACCACGCTGGCGAAGCCCCGCATCTGGGCGCGGGCCACTTCGTGGTCGGGGTGGTCGGGCAGCCCCGGGTAGTGGACGCGTTCCACCGCGGGGTGGCCGTGCAGGAAGGCCGCGATGCGCGCCCCGGCTTCGTTGTGGTGGGCCATGCGCACGCCCAGGGTCTTCAGGCCTCGCAGCAGCAGGTAGGCCGCGTGGGGCGAGATGACCCCGCCCAAGGTGCCCCGCGCGTCCTTCACCTGCTTCAGGTGTTGCCAGGGCCCGATCACCACGCCGCCCAGGGCGTCGTTGTGGCCGCTCAGGTACTTGGTGGTACTGTGGACGACCAGGTCTGCGCCCAGGTCCAGGGGGCGCAGGTTGTACGGCGTGGCGAAGGTGCTGTCCACCAGGAGCAGGGCGCCAGCCTCGTGGGCGATGGCGGCGGCCCGGGGGATGTCCAGCACCCGCAGGTAGGGGTTGGACGGGGACTCGGCGAAGAGGACGCGCGTGGTGGGGCGCACCGCCCGGGCCAGCGCTTCGTAATCCCCTGCGGGGACGACGGTGGTGGCGATGCCGAAGCGCCGCAGGAACTCCTGGCAGAAGATGCGGGTGCGGCGGTAACAGTCGTCGGTCATCACCAGGTGGTCCCCTGTGGAGAGGAGGGCCAGCAGGGTGGAGGTGATGGCGCACATGCCCGAGGCAAAGAGGAGGGCTGCCTCACCTCCCTCCAGTTGGGCCAGTTTCTCCTCTGCGGCGTGCTGGGTGGGGTTGCCGTAGCGGCCGTATTCCTCGCGGCTGGCCCGTCCCTCCCGGTGCACCTCCTCCTGGTACTGGAGCATGGAAGCGGTGTCCTCAAAGGTGTAGACCGCGGTCTGGACGATGGGCATGGTCAGGCTGGACCAGGGCTTTCGCTCTGGCTCGCCGCCGTGCACCGCCTGGGTGGAGAAGCCGCGTTTGGGTTGCATGAAGCCCTCCTGGGTAGCGGGGATTCGGACCGGCCGGAAAGCGCACGAAGCCTCTCCCCACACCGATGTGGTGCAAGAAGAGGCTTCGTCGCGCCCAACCCAAGTTTGGGGCACATGATAACACGAGGCGGGGGTTTTGTCAAAAAGGCGGGGATGGGAACCCGATCCAGTAGAGTACTACGCCACGGTGGTCCTTGACGATATGCGATCTGAGTAGGGGCGCACAGCCGCGCGCCCCTACGAGACTGCAACCGTGACCTGCATGGCCGAAAACGGAATTTTCATTGTGGCCCAGCAAGAGTCTGGAGCCGCGGCCTGCCCGGCCCGCGTTGCCGCGGAGGGCCTGCCTTGCTATAATTAAGGCGAGACCACGGGCAGGAGGGAAGAAGGTGGCTAGACCGCTGCGGTTGTCCGATCAGGATATCCTGTTCATGGTCCGCACCCTCATGCCGCACCGCACCGACCATGCCCGGGTGGTGGAGGCCATCCGGGATGACCGCGCCTATCTGGAAGCCATGCTGGACGACGAACGCCTCTTCCAGCAGGTGATGGGCGATGAGGAGATCCTGGTCAAGATCAGCCCACGGCTCTTCTTTCACATCCTCCTGCGGCGCGCCTTGCGGGACCTGCGGGAACTGACCCACACGGTGGAGGTCCGCCACCTGCAGAAAGTGGCGGTCTTTGACGCCGACCAGGTCGTGGACCTCTTGGAGAGGCCGGAGGTCCGGGACTACCTGGCGGAGATGCTGGCCTCCTTCACCCGGATTGAGAGCGTGACCGTGCCAGTGCGGGTGCGGAAGGGGGTGTGGCGCAAGGTGCGCTTCAGCGACTTTGACCTGGATAGCCTGGAACGGTACGCCCAATCGGTAGAGGAGGAACTGCGCTTCGGCCCCTACAAGCGCATCGCCGACGTGTGCCTCTTTCTGGTCGGCATGTTCCCGGAGTACATTGAGGCCCAGTCCCGGTATCCCCTGAGCAGGGCGCCCCGGCGCGGGCTCCTGGGGCGGCCCCGAAGCCTGGAGGAGTACGAGGAGGAAGGGCGGCAGTTCTACAGCCTGGCCGCGGAGCACGAAGCGGCGCACGCGCTGAACCTGCGGGATGTCCTGCTCACCCTGGCAGAACGGTTTACCCTGGCCGAGAAGCCCCTGGCCCACCTGGCCCAGCGCTACCTCCACCTGAGCCGGCAGAGGCTCTTCGGCCTGGAGGGATGAGGGGGCCCGGGGCTGTCAATTCCTCAGGCCATCCGCAGGGCGGCAACCCAGTCGGCTGGGGTGACCCCTGGCGACTCCACTTCCCTCTCTCGGTAGAACGCGGCGATGATCTCGCTGGCCGCCTCCAGCGGAGCCCCTGCCAGCCGTTCCTCCAGGTCCCGTAGGGCGTCCTGCGGGTAGAGGAAGAAGTCTCCCGAAAGGTCCACGGAGACGATATGCCCGGCCTTCACCTCCAAGGTGGCGCGGATCAGGCCGCCGGGCGCTTTGTAGGTGTTGCGGATCACCTGCGTATCCCCGCTGATGCGGACCTTGCGCTCGCCTGCCGGCCGGTGCACGCCATAGAGCCACTCTGGGGCGGTGTGGGTCCGCTCCAGGCGCGCCACCTCCTCCCAGACGGCCGGGGGCAATGGCGCATCCTCCAGGGGGCCGAGGACCTGCTCCAGGTTGCGCCGCAGCGTCCCCACGAGGACCTCCCGCGGGGGCACGGTTCCCAGTTCTCGCCGCAGCGTGGTCAGATTCTCCCGCAGGCTCTTGTGGACCTTATCTCGGAACTTCTCGTCCGGCACCTTCAGGACCCGGACCATGGTCTCGTAGTCAAAGTCTACGATGAGGTTGCCCACCAGGACCACCCCCTGGCCGATCTCCGCCGCGCCGTTGCCGGAGATCTTGCGGCCCTCGGCGGTGACGATGTCGTTCACCGGGCGGAAGGAAGCCTGTACGCCGAGGTCGCGGTAGGTCTGGGCCACTGGCTCCAGGAAGCGGGCGTAGAAGTCCGCCTTGCTCCCCCGGGCCAGGGGATGCTCCCGCCGCAGCACGATCTGGTAGAAGAGTTGTCCCCCGTCCAGGTAGACCGCGCCTCCGCCCACCTCCCGCCGGAAGACGGGCAACTTCAGGGCCTGGCAGGCCTCCAGGTCCACCTCCTGGGAGACGTCCTGGTGGTAGCCGATGCAGACGTAGGGCTCGGCTGGGCTCACCAGGATGAGGCCCTCCATGCCCAGGCGCGGCAGGGCGTGGTAGACCAACTGGGAGTGCAGCCACGGGGCAGAACCGAGGTCGTAGACGTGCATGGGCTTCCTCCCTCAGCCTCCGGCGCGCCTACTTGCCGTACTTGGCCGCTTCTTCCTGCACGAAGGCCTGGTACGCCGGGTCCGAGGGCTTGAAGAGGGCTTCCAGTTCCCCTGGGTTGCTCATCTCAATGACGGCGAACCAGCCCCTCTCGTAGGGCGAGTCGTTGATGAGGGTGCTCTCCCATTCCAGGTCCCCGTTGGCCTCCACGATCTTGCCGCTGACCACCGCCTTGATGCGGCCCACCCACTTGCCCGACTCCAGGGACATGAAGGGCTGGCCCTGTTCCACGGTGCGGCCCACGCGCGGCACCTCGGCGTAGACGATCTCGCCGGCCAGGGCCTGGCCCAGGGCGGTCATCCCCTGGGTCACGCGGTTCCCTTCCACACGGGCCCAGTTGTGCTCCTTGTCGTAGAGGAGGTCATCCGGAAATTCGTACTTCCCGATCTTCATGGTGTCCGCTCCTTTCGTGTGTGGTGCAGGTTATGGGCGCAGGGCCTGCCAGAGGAGTTCCGCCACGTCCACCACGCGCAGGCGGACCCGGTCCTTGCGGGCCTGGGCGGCGAGGGTGCGCTTGCACTGCTGGCAGGCCGTGGCCAGCGTCTGCGCACCCGTGTCCAGGGCCTGGGCCAGGCGCATGGCGGCCACTTTCTCCGTGAGGCCTGGGTCCCCCATCTCCACGTCGCCGCCGCCCCCACAGCAGAGGGCCCGCTCGCGCGTCTCGGCCATCTCCACCAAGTCCACGCCGGGGATGGCCCGCAGGACCTCCCGCGGCGGGTCGTAGAGGCCGCTGGTGCGGCCCAGGTCGCAGGGGTCGTGGTAGGTGATCCGCATCTCCAGCCGCTTTAAGGGCAGGTCCGAGTGCACGAGGTCCACCAGGAGTTCGGTGGCGTGCAGGACGGCAAATCCCAGCGGCCGGCCCAGGAGTTGCGGATAGGTGTGCTGCCAGGTGTAGTAGCAGGAAGGGCACGTGGTCACCAGGCGGCGGGCGCCGGCCCGTTCCACGGCCTCCACGTTGTGCTTGGCCAGGGCCTCGGCCTCTCGGCCCATGCCGGCAATGACCAGGGGGAAGCCGCAACACCACTCTTCGGGGCCCAGCACGGCGAAGTCCACGCCAGCATGGGCCAGGATGCCGGCAAAGGCCTGCGGCACGCTGTACACCGTGGGGTAGAAGGAAGAGACGCATCCCACGAAATAGACGGTATCGGCCTGGCCCAGGGCTGACAGGGTGGGGGGCTGGACCTCCAGGTTTTCGGCCCAGATGAGGCGCTGGGCGTTCTCGTCCCCGGAGATGTTGTGGGTGGCGGCGAGGCGCTCCTGCAGGAGGCGGAAGACCTCCGGGTAGGCCCGCCAGTCCACCAGCTGCTCCCGGAGCCCGATCCACAGGTCCCGCGTGCGGATGTGCACTGGGCAGACGGCCGCGCAGCGCCCGCACAGGGTGCAGGCGTAGGTCCCGCGGCTGAAGGCGGCCACGTCCTCCTCCGTGGGCTTCCGCAAGCCGAAGAGGCGGGCCAGCCACCCCAGGTGTTGCGCTTTCCAGAAGGCGCGGAAGTGGCCGATCTTGGCGAGGGGCGTGATGGCCTCGTCCCCTGCGGCGACGTAAGTGGGGCACCAGGGGATGCACTCGCCGCAGCGGGTGCAGGCTTCCATCTCCAGCACTTGCCGCAGGGTGAAGTGCTCCAGTCGGATGCGGTCCACGGGTGTCATGGGGCCTCCTCCCTCGCGTTGAGGGCGGCAATGAGCGGGCTAGCCAGGGCATGGAAGAAGCGGCTGAAGGGCATGTAGAAGAGGAGCAGGTTCACTGTGGCAAAGTGGAACCAGAAGGCCCCGCTGTGCCAGGCACCCCAGTCCGCGGGCACCTGGGCGAGGAGCCGGGCCAGGCCCGCGCCCACGAACCCCCATCCCCCTGCCAACGCGTTCCCTTCGGCGAGGAGCCGGAAAGCCTCCACAGGATACCCGCCCAGGGCAATGAGGGCCAGGAGGGTCAGGAGCACGCCGTCCGAGGCCACGGTGCGCAGGTTCGGGTCCCGCCGCACGTAGCGCCGCCAGGCTGCCAGGGCCAGCCCGAGGAGCAGGAGCAGCCCCAGCACCTCGTTGGCCAGTGCCACCACCGGGTGGTCCACATCCCGCAGGGCGGACGAGAGGGCGTTGGCGTTGAGGATGTGCTCTGGAGGGAAGAGGGCTGGCAGGATTTCCACGGCGATGCCCGTCACGGTGGACAGGAGGCCCAGGACGAAGAAACTGCCGAAGACCAGGAGGTGCACCGCCCACCGGAAGCGGCTGATCCCGATGAGTTGGCGGTGGAGCACTCCCTGGTCCACCAGCCGGGCCAGGAACGGGAACAGGCGGCGGCTGAAGAGGAAGCGCAGGGTCCGGCCCACCAGGACCTGCAACTTCCGCCAGCGGGAAGCCTCGGGGGGGAGCCCCGGCACCCGGGCCCGCAGCGCCAGAGAGAGGAGCCAGCCCACCTCCAGGGTGAAGAGGCCGAGGAGGGCCAGGTGCAGTCTCCAGAAGAGCGTCAGGCGGTCCATGGTCTCTCCTCACGATGCGGTCGCCTGAAACGCCTTCATGTTAGCATGCCGGGGGCGAATTGTCCAATGGCGAAATAGCCTTAAGGAGAGGCACCCTCGCTTCTCCGTGGAGCAAACGAGAGAAGTGCCTCTCCTGCCTATGGGGCCTCTGCTTTCGGGCGAGGGCCTCAGTCTTCATCAGCGCCGATCATGGCTACAAAGTCGCCGTGCCACGTGTGGTACCAGACCTGGCCGGTGGTGCCGTGCACGCTGAGCATGCCCGAGATACGCCCATCCTGCAAGGTGTGCAGAGTGTAATAACCGTAGAACGCGTCGGCATGTTCCTCGGCTTGCGTTCCCGGGAGGTTGAGGTCCAACCACTCCTGGGCGATACGGGTAGCTTCCTCAGGGGTGATGCGCATCTCACTGCCCCAGTACCCCATCATGCCTCCCATGCCGCGGCCGCCCATCATGCCGTACTTGGTGTTCCACATCATGTTGGGGCCCATCTCCGGTCCTACAAGCCCGGTCCAACGGTCCACCAGCAGTTCCATAGCTCCCTTGCCCGTGTCCGGCTCTTCCACAATGGCGTAGAAGTTGCGCGTAAACTCCATCACCTCGCGCACCTGGAGGTAGCCCAACCCGTTGCGCTCCAAGTACTGCTCTACTGCCTGGCGGGCCTCGTCTAGGCTCAGGTGTGCATCCGTGGGCAGTGTGTTTGGTGCAACTCCTCCCATGCAGCCGAAAACGCTGGGCGAGCCAGCCCCGGCAGTGCCCCAAGAACGCATCATGCCGGGCCCTATGCCCGGGACGTACCACCTTCCGCCACAGGAACCCCAGTTCCAGGGACCGTAGCCCAGGGTTCCCGGCGTTGGGGTCCCCCCTGCTACAGCCGGCACCCCTCGGGGAGTGGGGGCCTTCCCCATGTTCCAGCCCAGAGGGCTGCTGGCGAACGTGGTCCACGCCACGGCTAGGCTCCCCAGGACCAAAGTGGCCGCAAGGCCGATGCCCAACCCGATCCAGAATCCTTTCTTCATGACCCTCGTCCTCCTCTTTCGGCTCTCAGGGTTCACGATTTGTCCTCGTGATCTGCCACAAGGATACCACAGGTTGGAGGCCAGAAGCAGAGCCGTTATGCGGGGCTGGGAGGGAGCCATTTGGCCTGGCCTGGTTGCGCGATCTGGCTTGAGTGCAGCACAGGGGAGGAGCAGCAGTTGGGGTCCGTGGAGGACCGATTACCGGCTGGCCCTAGGCGTACTGCACCGAGGGCGCGTGCTGGTCTGGAGGGGCGCGAGACCCCAGGGCCTTCGGGAGGGCTCAATGGGGGGGGAAGCGCACGGTCACAGTGGTTCCCTGGCCAGGGGCGGAATGCAGGCTGAGACGGCCTCCCAAGAGGAGGGCTCGCTCTCGCATGCCAAGGATACCGAAGTGCCCATCCTGGGTGAAGACGTCCGGCCGCCCAGGTACAGCGAACCCGCGTCCGTCATCCGAGATGGTCAGTGAGACCTCGTCTTCGGCAAAGGTGAGGGTGAGCGCGATATGTTGTGCCTGGGCATGGCGCAGCGCGTTCTGGAGCGCTTCCTGCGCGATGCGGTAGAGGGCGAGTTCTGACTCCGGGGCGAGGCGGGTGGGGGTCCCGTGGACTTCTAGGCGCATTTCGGGGGCGTGCGGCCCCTGCAGATTGCGGGTGAGGGCCTCCAAGGAGGGGATCAGGCCCAGGTCCTCTAGGTATGGGGGACGTAGGTCCTGGATGAGGCGGCGTAGGTTGGCCATGGTTTCTGTCTCCATCTGCCGCAGTTCCTGTAGCAGCGCCTGTGCATGTGCCGCGTTCCCCCGCTGCAACTCCCTGGAGGCCATCTGCACCCGATGGTCCAGAGCGACTAGTTCCTGGATGGTGGTGTCGTGGAGTTCATGAGCCAAGCGCGCCCGTTCTGCCTCTTGCGCCTGAGTGATAGCCGCAACGTAATCCTCCATGCCGCGTTGGTAGCCGCGTATCCGTTCTGCCATCTCCTGAAGGGTTTGTTGCAGTTGGACGATCTCGGCTACGCCGCCTACTGGCTGGTCAATGGCTCCGAAATCGCCCCAGCCCACTTGAGCCGCCGCCTCTGAGAGGCGGCGGAGGGGAGCGACCACGGTCCGGAGGCCGAAATAGACGGTGAGGAGGGAGATGACTCCCGCGCCGAGGGCCAGCAACAGGACCAGGCCGGAGAAGCGGAGAATGCCCCCCAGTACTGCGTCCACGGGCTCCTCCAGGATTACCCACCAGGCTACGCCTTCCGTACGGGCTGCTGACAGGAGGACCCGCTCGCCATGGGCGAGTTCGGTCACCACCGTGCCGGAATTCCGCTGGAGGGCCCAGCGTACGCCTGGGTGCTCCCAGAGGTTCTGACCGGCCTCTGGAATGCCCAGGGAGGAGAGGACGCGGCCTGAGGCATCCACCACGTACAGGCGCACCTCGCTTCCTGGCGCGGCGATGCGCAGGATGTATTCCAGCCCTGTGCCGTCGGGCAAGATGGTGCCGTGAAGGAGGCCATCGCGGATCAGGACGGCTTCCAGTTGGGTCTGTCTGAGATCTCGGGCGGCGGCGAATTCCAACATGGCCTGCTCGTGGCTGCGAATGCCGACGAAGGCCATGCCAATCAGGAGAAGCGTCAGCGGGAGCACGGACCAAAGGAGCAGTTGGGCTTGTAAAGTGTGCGGCCATGCCCGCAGGCGCCGCAGAATGGGTTCTCTCATGGCTCTAGCGTCCCCTTCAGTTCATTCTACCACGATCCAGCCGCGCCGGAGGGCTTCTGTCACCGCCTCGGTCCTGCTCCCCACGCCTAGTTTGCCATAGATGTTGGCCAGATGGCCCTGGACGGTGCGGTCGCTTATGCCCAGGGTTCGCCCGATGGCTTTGTTGGTGAGCCCCTTGGCTGCCAGGCGCAAGACTTCCAGTTCTCGGGGGCTTAGGAGTTCTACCTGATCGCGCGCCCTTTCCGGACGGCCTGTCGTCAACTGGCGCACCACCTTCTCTGTGACCTCGGGCCCCAAAGCCTTGCCACCTTCGTACACGGTGTGCACAGCCCGCGCCAAGTCTTCGGCATCGGCCGTCTTGAGGATGTAGCCATCCGCTCCTGCCTGGAGCAGGGCGAAAACGTAGGGATCGTTGTCGTAGGCCGTGAGGATCAAGACCTTGATCTCAGGGAACAGCTCTTTGATGCGGCGTGTGGCCTCCACGCCAGTCATCCTGGGCATTTGGATGTCCATGACCACTATGTCTGGGCGCTCTTGCTCTACAAGGTACAGGGTTTCTGTGCCATCGCTTGCCTCGGCGACGACAGTGATGTCACCCCCTTCTTCCAGGAACTCCCGGATCCCCTTCCGCACCACCGCGTGGTCATCGGCGAGGATCACTCGGATGGCTCTTTGCTTGTCCATGTTCTACTCCTCAACCGCACATCTCTCGGAAAAAGGCTGCGATCCACCTCTCTGCTTGTTGAGCTCAGGGCAATTGGTGAGTTCTAAGGTGAATTTGACATAAAAATCCAGAGCTGCCTTGGGCAAAACTCAAGGCCAGGCGGTCGTTCCCCTGGGCCACGGGCATTGTACAACAGGCTTGGCGGCCTGTCCAGGCCGTAGGTCGCAGGAGCCGCCGCGCGCTTGCTTGACGAACTCTCCATTATGGCGTATAATTGTTGTGACCTCGGCGGATGCCTGCGGCTTCGCTTTCGGGTGTCCGTTTTTGCGCCTTTTCGGTCCTGGGACTGTGCCCTTTCCAAATCCAGTGTGCCCCGTCGTGAGTTGGCAGCGGTTTGTGTGGGCAACGCTGTTTGCCCCCCATGCACCACAAGGAGGTGAACACGATGTGGATCCTGCGGCTCAACATGACCGACCGGACCTGGCGCCTGGATGAGGTCCCGGCAGCCTACAAGAACCTGGGCGGCCGTGGACTGACATCCACCCTCGTGCACGATGAAGTTCCCCCTCTGTGCCACCCCCTGGGCCCCAACAACAAAGTGGTCTTCGCCCCGGGCATCGTCACCGGCACCGCAGCGCCCACCTCGGCGCGGGTCTCCGTGGGCGGCAAGTCCCCTCTCACTGGCGGCATCAAGGAGTCCAACGCTGGCACGTCCTGGGCGCCGGACGTGGCCAAGATGCGCCTCAAGGCCATCGTGGTGGAGGGACAGCCCAAGGAGAAAGGGTGGTGGCTGGCCCACGTGACCTGGGCAGGTGACAAGCCCAAGGTGGAGTTCCTGCCCGCCGACGAGTACGCGGGCAAGGACCTGTATGAGGTCTTCCCCAAACTGTACGCCCGTTTCGGGGACAAGGTGAGCATTGCCGGCTGCGGCGTGGCCGGTGAGTACGGCTATGCCAACGCGGGTGTGGTCTTCAACGACCAGGCCAAGGAGCCCAACCGCTACTCCGGCCGCGGGGGCCTGGGATCCGCCTTGGGCAGCAAGCGGCTCAAGTTCATCGTCGTGGACCCGACGGGCGCGCCCGGCGTGGAGTTGGTGGACAAGGCCCTCTTTGAAGAGGGGCGCAAGAAGATGATTGATGCGCTCCGCACCCACGACATCACCAAGCCCAAGGGGGGCCTCAACACCTACGGCACGGCGGTCCTTATCAACATCCTGAACGAGGCCGGCGGCCTGCCCACCCGCAACTTCTCCAGCGGCCGCTTTGAGGGTGCGGCCAAGATCGCTGGCGAGGCCATCTTTGAGGGGAATAAGGCGCGCCTGGGCAAGGAACTGTACAACCACGCC
This sequence comes from Anaerolineae bacterium, assembly GCA_034434775.1. Taxonomy (GTDB): domain Bacteria; phylum Chloroflexota; class Anaerolineae; order DTPP01; family DTPP01; genus DAOTYM01. Next base: position 10,653 of record DAOTYM010000043.1, read on the forward strand.
TGCAGCCCCGGCTGCATCATCCAGTGCTCCAACACCTGGCACAAGCCGGATGGCTCCCGCCACGTCTCCTGCCAGGAGTACGAGTCGGTGTGGTCCCTGGGCGCCAACTGCGGCATTGACGACCTGGACGTCACAGGCGAACTGATCCGCCTCTGCAACGCCTATGGCCTGGACACCATTGAGACCGGCACCACGCTGGCCGTGGCCATGGAGGCAGGGGTCATCCCCTTCGGCGACGGC
>DAOTYM010000044.1:0-2072 GCA_034434775.1 Anaerolineae bacterium
CGTGAAGAGGGCCAGGCGCGCCCCGCCATCCAGCAGATTTCCGTAACTGGACCCGCCCTCAAGAAGGCCCCGGCGCCCCGTGGCGATCCGCTCTTGGACGGCCCGCAGGGACTGGGGGAATGCGCAACTGTGGCTGGTCCCTGTCTCCTTGTCAAACCAGCGGAAGGCAGGGATGTCGTCGCACGTGCCGTAGAAGAGGGCTGCCTGGGTGGCGAGGGTGGTGCTGGGCACGCCGCAGCGCCAGCGCCGAAGGCACGCCTCTTGCCGCTGGAGGAGGCGCGCCAGGGTGGGGCAGGCTCCTTGCCTGAGGGCGACCTCCAGGTGCTCGTGGGAGAGGCCATCAACCTGGATGATGATCAGGCCGCGGCCAGGGGAAGGCTCCTCGGCCGCCCACCCCACGCGGTCGGCCAAGGCGCCGTACTTCCGGCCGTAGTACCAGCGTGCCAGAGCCTGGACAAGGTCCACCATCCGCCGCAGAAGCCAGGTCATGGCGAACCCGCTCAGGGATGGCGCTCGTAGATCAGCCCTCGGGGGGCATCCAAGGTGACCTCCTGGCCGTCCTGGAGGAGGCGGAGGGCCTCCTCGCCGACGCCGATGACGGCCGGGATGCCCAGTTCCACCGCCAGGAGCGCGCCGTGGGAATCCAGGCCGCTCTCCCCCACGATGAGGCCACCGGCCCACTGGAGCGCCTCCACGAAGGTGCGGTCCGTCCGAGAGGCCACGGCGATCTCGTCGGGCTCCAGGCGCAGGTGGGGCGGGAGCGGCCCCTCCAACCGGCGCACCCGCCCGTAGACCACCTTGTCGCCCAGCCCCATCCCCTGGCCCAGGACCTTCTCCACCAGGTGCACCTTCATGATGTCGGTCGTCCCCGGCGCGCTGCCGGCCGAACCGGCCGTGATGACCACCAGGTTCCCCCGCTGGATCAGGCCGTGGCGGAGGGCCAGTTCCACGGCGTTGCTGATGATGTCGTCGGTGGTGTTGCTGCGGGGCCCCAGGAGGGGGATGACCCCCCAGAAGAGGCACAACTGGCGCTGGACCATGGGGCTGGGGGTGACGGCGATGATGGGCAGCCGGGGCCGGAAGTGGGACATCACCCTGGCGGTGCGCCCGGACACGGTGGGCGTGATGATGGCGCTGGCGCCCAGGTCCTCCGCGGTGACGCGCGTGGCGTGACAGACGGCATGGGTGAGGTCGCCATCGGCCGGCCTGGGCGGGGCAAGCAGGGGGCAGCGCGGCGGGGCCTCGGCCGCTTTCTCGGCCTCCTGGGCGATGCGGACCATGGTGCGCACCGCCTCCACGGGGTATTTGCCCACCGCCGTCTCCCCAGAGAGCATGATGGCATCCGTCCCGTCCAGGATGGCGTTGGCCACGTCGCTGGCCTCAGCGCGGGTGGGCCGGGGGTTCCGCATCATGGAGTCCAGCATCTGGGTGGCGGTGATGACCGGCTTCCCGGCCCGGTTGCACTTGGCGATGATGGCCTTCTGCACCATGGGGACGGTCTCCGGCGAGGTCTCCACCCCTAGGTCCCCCCGCGCCACCATGATGCCATCGCTGGCCTCCACGATGGCGTCTATGTTGTCCAGCGCCTCGGGCTTCTCAATCTTGGCGATGACGGGGATGGGCCGTCCCAAGAGGCTGTGCTGCTGGATCAGTTTCTTAAGTTCGCGCACCTCCTGGGCCGAGCGGACGAAGGAGAGGGCGATCCAATCGGCGCCGTTCTCTATGGCGAAGCGCAGGTCCTCGCGGTCCTTCTCGGTGGTGGCCGGGATGACCGCGGAGGCGCGGGGCAGGTTCATCCCCTTGTTGGAGCCCAGGGGGCCGCCCACCAGGACCCGGCAGCGCACCTCCTCCCCCTCCGCCTCCAGCACCTCCAGTTCCAGGAGGCCGTCGTCAATCAGGATGTGGTCGCCGGGGCGCACCGCCTGCGGCAACCCCCGGAACTGGACAGGGATCAGGTCCCCTGCCCCCTCCACGGTGCGGGTGGTGAGGGTCACGAGGGCGCCCGTCGGCAGGTCCATCTCCCCGCCGGCGATCTGGCCCACCCGCAGTTTGGGGCCCTGCAGGTCCGCCAG
>DAOTYM010000045.1:0-7884 GCA_034434775.1 Anaerolineae bacterium
GGCGTGGTAGTCAATAGCCGAAGGGATGAGGGAACTGCGGTCGGTGAAGGTGGAGCCGTTGTCGGTGTAGGCGAGTTTGCCGACGGGGGTATAGGGGTACGTGCCTGCGACCATGAGGCCGGTTTTGTTCTCTGGCTTCTGGCACAGGGCGTAGATGATGGAGTTGGTGGGCCAGGCGAGTTGGGAGGTGCGGTCGGTCCAGGTGCTGTGGTCGGTGAACTTGAGGGCCGGCCCGTCGGCGGCGGCCCAGACCTGGTCCGGGTGGCTGAAGGCGAAGGCCCTGATGCGCCCGGTGAAGCCGGCCCCGGTGGTGGAGAAGGTGGCCCCGTTGTCTTTTGACTTGAAGACAGAGCCGCTGGCCGTGCCGATGTAGATGTAAGGGGAGCCGGGGTTAGCGGCGATGGCGGTGATGGGCGACGAAGTGGAAGGGAGGCGGCTTGAGACATCGCGGAAGGTGCGGCCGCCGGTGTTGGAGAAGTAGAGGCAAGCGGCCCCTGCCCCGTTGTTTCCTCCGGCCCACACTCCGGAATAGCCGACGGCGACGGCGTCCAGTTGGGCTTCGCTGTCAATGCCCCGTGGTTCGGCCCAGGCGAGGAGAGAAGGCGGCATAAAGCCTGAGCCGATGCCGATCCTGCGGTCCACGTTGAAGAGGAGTTCGGCGACGCGACCTGGGTCAGGCATAGCGGCCTCCAAAGGAACCCCAGAGGGGCAGGGACGGTTCACGAACCGCCCCTGTGCCCTCTGGGGTTGCATCCTCCCTCACCGCGGCAGGGTTTCCCGGGGGACGGCCTTGACCAGGTCAGCCAAGGTCTCCAGTTGGACGTTGTTGCCCTCAATGGCTGCGGTGAGGCGGTGCATCTCCTCCACGATGATCTGCTTGGAGGGGTCCAGCACGGTGACGGTGTAGCCGAAGAGGCTGAGGACCACCAGCAAGATGGTCACGGCAGCGTTGATGAGCATCTGAACCTGTTCGCGGGTGAGTTTCATTGCTTTCCCTCCTTTTTGGGTTTCTCCCTCACCAACTGGGCGATGGCCTTCTCCAGACCTTGGACCTTCTGCTCCAGTTCCTCCACGCGCTCCCGGAGGGCCACAAGTTCGGTTGAGCCTGGCACAGCGTTCCTCCTCCAGCAGAACATGGATGGGGCGATCCGTGGGGCAATTCGTGAATTGCCCCTACGGGCGATTCGTAAATCGCCCTCTGGGACCTCTGTGTCCTCTGTGGTTTTGATTTCCTCCTAGGCCAGGCCATCGCGCTCCTTCACAGCCTGGACCACGGCATCGTAGAAGGCGGTGATGAGGGCCAGGGCCTGGGGGTTGTTGCGCTGCAGGATGGGGAAGACGTTGACTTCGGGCTGCTCGCGGGTTTCGCCGTCCTGGGCGAGCCACTTGTAGGCGACGGCGATGCGGTGGCGGCCCTGGCCCGTGGGGTCCTTCTGGATGGTGATGGTGACGTCGGTCAGTTCATCAAAGACGATGGTCTTGGGCATAGGATCCTCTCGCTAATGGCTGATGGCCTATGGCTGATGGCCTATGGCTGATGGCGTATGGCTGATGGCTGATGGCGTATGGCTGATGGCAGCGCGCCCGCCACGCGCCACAGACCATTCGCTATCTGCCATAAGCCATTCGCTATCTGCTATAGGCCCTTCGCCATCTGCTATAGGCCCTTCGCCATAGGCCCTTCGCTATCCGCTAGGCCACGTTGTTCTTGTGCAGCGGGCGGTAGTCGGCGACGCCCACGGCCAGGTAGAAGCGGACCTTGAGGCGGATTTCGTCGTTGGTGAACATGCTGCCCACCAGGGGCTGGTCAGCCACGAAGAGTTCCGGCTCGCGGCCGTAGCGGTAGCCGATGCAGATCCCTGGGCAGTCGTTGGGGTCGGCGACGGCGGCCCAGTCGTTGGCATCCGTCCACTCGGGGACGGTGATGACGCTGGCAGCGCGGTAGTAGGGGTTGATGTCGTTGTCGCCCGTGCCCGGCGCGTTGGGGCTGCCGAAGATCGTGAGGGCCGTCTTCTCCAGTTCAATGGGCACGAGGCAGTACCGCGGGCGGATGCCCAACGGCTTGCCGCTGGTGGGTTCCTGCTGCTCCCACATGGCCGTGACGACGTTGGACCATTCGTCCAGGGAGAGGGCAGCCGTGCGCAGGTTGCCGTGGTGGGTGGCGTCAAAGAGGTAGTAGCCGTCGGCCATCTGGGGGCCCTGGCCGGAGTTTTGGGTGAAGATGGCGGCCACGAGGCCCGAGAGGGTGCGCCAGGCGGCGTTGCCCAGTTCCCGTGGGGCGCGGCGGAGGGCGGATACATCGTCGCGGTCAATGGCCTCCAGGGTGATGCCGATGTAGCCGCCCTTCTTCACAAAGGACGTGGTTTCGGCTGCGTCGCTCCACGAGAGTTCGGTGTAGGCGTCGCCCTCGGCCACCGTGGGCAGGTCGCCGATGCCGCCGGTCTTGATCCAGGTGACGGTGTTGAGGCTCTGGAAGTCCTCCTGCCAGGCGATGGGCTCCCACCACCGGGGGCGGACGTTGTAGGCGGCCAGGAGCACTTTGTTGAGGGCGTTCTTCACCACGTCGGCGAAGGTGCTGGTGGTGACGGCGGCTTCGCTGACGCGCACGCCCTCGGGGTTGAAGCGGCCGGTCAGGCCCACGTCGCCGGTGAGGGTGATGTAGAGTTCGCGGATCCCGGTGAGGCGTGGGGCAGTGGGCTGGGCACCTGGGACGCCGAAGAGGACGTCGGCGGCCCGTTGGATGCGGTCCAGCGGGTTCATGGTGACCTGGACGGCCGGGCCGTGGCCCTGGACGGGGTTCGGGGCGAGGTCCGCCACCAGGCGGCGCATGTGGGCCAGGGCCTGGTCCAGTTCCTCGGGGGCGAAGGCCCGGCCCTCAAACTGGCGCCGCACCTCGTCCCGGGCGGCCGGGGGCAGGTCGTGGGCCAGGGCCAGCCGGGCCCGCAGCAGGTCCTGTGCCACAGCCCGCTGGATGCTTTCCACATCCAGGATGGGGCTTTCTTGGGGCTGCGCTGGTGTCAGTGCTTTCGTGTCCTTCATCGTCAGAACCTCCTCTTGGGATTGTGGGGGGATGTGCCCTTTGGCTTCCAGGGCGTGGAGGATCGTTCCGCCTGCGGCGGGGCCAAAGACCACGTCGGCGGAGTGGACCTGCACGATGCGGTGGACGATCCCCTCGCGGTGGGCCACCGTCAGGTCGGCGGAGATGCCGATGTTCGGCACCGGCTCGCCTGCCTCCCGCGCCCGGACGTAGGCAGTGAGGAAGGCGGCCGTCTCCTCGTGGATCACGTGCAGGTCGCCCACCAGGGCCGCGTTCTGGGGGTCCCAGGCCACCTGGCCGTAGGCCCCGGCCACGTCCCGCACGGAGCGGGTCCCGCGGCGCAGGTCCGAGGGGCCGGCGTGGTCCACGAAGGCCGTGGCCCCCTCAAAGAGGGGCACGGCTTCCTGGAGGGCCTCCGGCGTGTAGGTGAAGCCGTTGCGCGAGGGGCCAGCCTGGATGAGGGTCACCCGGAAGACGTGAGGATGGGTCTCCCTCTGGATGGCCGCCTCGGCCACCGTCACGGCGCGTAGGGTTTCCAGAGGTGCGTCAGGGTGTGGTCGGTCCATAGGATGCCTCTCCTGCGAATTTCCGGAGCCAGGCGGCCGCCTCCTGGTCGGTGATCCAGCCGTGCTGGACGGCCTCGGTGAGGGCCCCCACGACCTGGGCTGCGGCCTGGGCCAGGGCAAGGTTATCTTCCCGCGTCAGGTCGGGGAACCTGGGCGGTGGCACCAGGGAGGGGGCGTCGGGCGGCAGGGCACCCACGTCCGCGGCCCGGCGGACGGCCTCCCGGGCCACGGCCTGGAGCATGGCTCCGTAGACCTTCTGGCGTTCGGCGAAGGCGCGGCGGGTGGGCTCCCCCATCTCTCGGGCGGTGGCGCGGGTGGCGCTTTCGCCTTCGGAGAGGAAGTGCAAGGGGATGCCTGCGCCTGCGGCGATCATGAGGCGGAGGGCCTTGCCGTCGGCCTCGGCCTCGCCTGCGTCAATGTGGGCGGTGACGGCCTTCCACTCCTCGGCCTCGTTGTGGATGATGACGGATCCCGGTGGGGGCGGTGCGCCGAGTTCTGCCCTGCGGCGCTGCACGTCGGCCTCGGTGCCCCGGACCGTGACCTCGTAGACGAAGGCGGACCTGGCGCGGTTGATGGCCACCCGGTCCGCAAGCCACCCGCGGTAGCGCCGCAGCCAGGGGAGCACCGTCGCCAGGTCCGACTGCCCCCGCAGGTGCCCCACCGGCCGGTTGATGGCGAAGTGCAGCATGTCGCCGCCGTGGTGGGCCGAGGTCCACCACCTCCCCTCTGGCATACCAAGCGTGCCGGCCTGGTGGTAGGCCAGTTCGTCCTCCAGGTCTTCGGGGTTGGTGCGGATGTCGTCTATCTGGGCGGACGGCATGGCGCGCACGATGGAGAGGCCGTCGGGGCGGGTGTGGAAGGTGACGAAGAGGTCGCCGGTGAGGATGAGTTCGGTGAGCCACTGGCGGATGCGCAGGTCCATGAGGTTGAGGGGGTGTTCCCACCAGGCCGTGAGCCACTGGCTGAGGGCGGGGTCGTCCACGGGCCAGGTGATGCCTTCGCCCAGGACGTGGCCCACCAGGATGTGGGTGATGCGGAAGGCCAGGGGGTCCTGGCGGTAGGCAGCCAGGGGCGTGTCTGAGTCCAGGGGGTCCTCCCGCTGCGCGCCCAGGCGCGACCACCAGCGGTCATCGTAGACCTGGAGGGCTTCGGTCACCTGGGCAGCGATGACGTCGGAGAAGAGGGCCTTGGCCAGGCGGTGGCGGATGTTCATGGAGGCACGCTCCTACCGAGGTGTGGAACGGACCGGCCCTTCCGGCAGGGCCTGGGAGGGGGTGGAGGCACGTTGTAGGGGCACGGTATGCCGGATCCCTACGGGGGCGGATGCGGCGGTGCGGGGGCGTGGGGTGGAGGGGCGTGGCTTGCCTGGAGGGAGGCCCTGCCGGAATGCCGGTCTCTATTGAAGAAAGGCGGCAAACCCGTTGCCCCGGCACGCCGGAGGGCAAAAAGGTGCCGCCGACTCAAATCGGAGTTCAGGACCGGGCATCATCCTGCGCCGACGCCATCCCAGCAGGGAGGCCAGCCGTAGGGGCGATTCATGAATCGCCTTCACTCGCCTAGAGACTTGATGCCGGTAGGGGCGCACGGCCGTGCGCCCCTACCTTCATCGGCCTGCACCCCGTAGGGGCACGGCATGCCGTGCCCCTACGCATGGATCGCCCCTACCCAGAGACCCGTCGGCGGATGTGGCCCACGGGGGGCGGCACCTTCCAGCGTGACGTGAGAGGTGGGCGGGGCGTTGCCCCTATGCCCGGTCCAGCACTTCCCGCACCTTCCGGAGGACCTGGTCCATGTCGTACGGCTTCTGGAGGAAGCCCGCGGCCCCCTCCTCCAAGAGGTCCCGGCCCTCCTGGTCGGGGCTGTAGCCGCTGGAGACCAGCACCCGCACGTCCGGCTTGCCCTCCCGCAGGCGGCGGAAGGTCTCCACCCCGTCCATGCGGGGCATCACGAGGTCCAGCACCACCAGGTCCACCTCGTCCTTGCACTGGGCGAGGACCTCTATCGCCCGCTGGCCGTCCTCCGCTTGGTAGACGCGGTACCCCTCGGCCTGGAGGACGCGGGCGACCAGGGCCCGGACGTCCTCTTCATCGTCCACCACCAGGATGGTCTCCGTGCCGCCCAGGGGGCGGGTGTCCAGGACCGGCAGCACCCCGCGCTCCACCCGCACCCCTGCGGCGGGGAGGAGGACGCGGAAGGCGGTCCCCCGGCCCACGGCGCTCTCCACGCGGATGCTCCCCCCGTGGGCGCGCACGATGCCGTAGGTGGTGGCCAGGCCGAGGCCCCGGCCATGCTCCTTGGTGGTGAAGAAGGGCTCAAAGATGCGCTGGAGCGTCCTCTCGTCCATGCCCACCCCGGTGTCCACCACCTCCAAGAGGATGTGGGGGCCGGGCTCCAGGGCCGGGTCCTGCCCCACCTCGGCCTCGGAAACTTCCACCAAGGCTGTGCTGAAAGTCAGGCGGCCCCCCTCAGGCATGGCCTCGCAGGCGTTGATGCCCAGGTTCAACGCCACCTGCTGCAGTTGGGTGGCATCGCCCTTCACAGGCGGCAGGTCCGCCTCCAGGTCCACGACGATCTCAATCCGGCGGTCCACCGTCTGCCGCAGGAGCGCGACCACCTCCTCCACCAGCGCGTTCAGGTCCACCAGCGCTTCCTGCGGCCGCGAGCGCCGGGCAAAGGAGAGAAGTTGCTGGGTCAGGTCCGCGGCACGGCGGGCCGAGCGGATGATGACCTCCACATCCCCCTGGAGGGGGCTTTCCCGGGGCAGTTCCGCCTGGAGGAGGGAGGCGTACCCCAGGATGCCCACCAGGATGTTGTTGAAGTCGTGGGCGATGCCGCCGGCCAGCGTGCCGATGGCTTCCATCTTCTGGGCTTGGCGCAGTTGCTCCTCCAGGGCCTTCCGCTCCGTGACGTCCTGCATCACGCTGAGGAACCCTTCCAGTTCGCCCGCCTCGTTGTACACTGGGGACAGGGAGGCGGAGGCCTCAACGGTCCGGCCGTCCTTCCGGCGGAAGGTCCGTTCCAGCGGGCTGACACGCCGCGGCCGCGCCTGCAACTCACGGGCGAGGGCCATGTACTCGTCCACGCGGTCCGGGGGCCAGTGGGGGAAAGGAGGCTCCTGGCCCACCAGTTCCTCCCGGGAGAAGCCGGTCATCTGGCACATGGCTTCGTTCACGTCCACGATGCGCCAGGAGGGGTCCAGCACCACCAGCGCTTCGGCCATGGACTGGAGGAGGTCCGCCCGGCGCCGCGCCTCCTGGCGCGCCTCGCGGTAGAGGCGGGCGTTCAGGATGGCCGGCGCGGCCAGGTTGGCCAGGCCCACGGCGAAGCGCAGGTCCTCCGGGGAGAACTCCCGTCCCCCCAGCCGGCTGAGGACCAGGATGCCGATGGCCTTGCCCCTCGCCACCAGCGGCGCGCAGAGGAGCGACTCCGGCTCCTGCTGGGTGCCTGGCACGTGCACCGCCCGCGGGTCCAGGTGGGCCTGGTTCACCAGTTCCGGCACCCCCTTCTGGGCCACCTGGCCGGTGATCCCCTCCCCCAGTTTCAGGCGGAAGCGCATCACAGCCTCCGCCTCCGGGCCCACAGCCATGGCAGGGCGCAGCGTCTCCCCATCCTCCTCCAGGAGGAAGACGGTGCAGGAGTCGGCCTCCAGGAGGTCCCGCGCCTGATGGGCCACCCGGTGCAGGACCCGCTCCCAATCCAGTTCGCGGGCGAACTCCTGGCCTGCTTCCACCAGGAGGGAGAGTTCCGTGCTCCGCCGCAGGATCTCCCGCTCCGCCTCCCGCTCCTCCGTCACGTCCTGCCCGATGGAGAGGACGTGCTGCACCTTGCCTGCCTCGTCCCTGAGGACCACGTTGCGCCAGGCGATGAGGCGCTCCCGCCCGTCTCGGGTCCGGATGGGGTTCTCGTAGTGGTGGAAGGCCTGGCCCGTCTTCACCTTGGCGAAAACGCGGTCCAGGTCCCCCCGCTGCCGCTCCGGGACGAAGAGGGAGAACCAGTCCTTCCCCAGGACTTCTTCTTTGCGGTAGCCGGTCAGGTCCTCGCACGCCCGGTTGAAGAGGAGGATGCGCCCCTCGGGGTCCAGGAGCACCACCAGGACCGGCGCCGTCTCCAGGAGCCCCTCGGTGAACGCCTTTCCCTGGCGCAGGGTTTCCATGAGGCGGGCGTTCTCCACGGCCACCGCGGCCTGCTGGGCGAAGAGTTCCAGGAGGCGTATCTCGCTTTTGCTGAACGTCCGGGCATGCTCGTGGGAGAAGACATCCAGGACGCCCAAGATGCGCCCAC
>DAOTYM010000046.1:0-5632 GCA_034434775.1 Anaerolineae bacterium
CGGCCGCGTCGGCGCAGGCCGACGCCGGGCTTGAGCCCCGATTTGAATCGGCGGCGTCTTCCTTGAGCCCCGATTTGAACCGGCGGCCCAAAATGGTGGGGGCGCTTCACGCATCGCCCCTACGGGCGAGGCCCCGATTTGACAGCCAGCCCTTTCTGTGGTATCATTTTTCCAGAGAACAATTTGCTGCTGCATCACACTGGGGCTTGAAGGAAGGCCTCACGGGTCAAGGGAAAGCCCGGAGAAGCAGGGTTGGACGTCCGGGCCACTGGCAGAAACTTAAGAGAGGGAGGAATCCATGACCAACTCGCAGGGCCGCATGGAGGTGCTCGTTGAGCGGCTTCGGGCGCGAGGCTACCGCCTCACGCCACAGCGCATCGCGGTCCTCAAAGTGCTCACGTCGGAGCGGGGCCACCCCACCGTGGAGGAGATCTACCAGAGGGTGAAGGCAGACCTGCCCACCACCAGCCTGGCCACGATCTACAAAGCCCTGGCGTTGCTCCAGGAACTGGGCGAGGTCCAGGAACTGCAAGTGGAAGGGAGCAGCCGGTACGACGCCTGGCAGCCTCTGCCCCATGCCCACCTGATCTGCGTATCCTGTGGCCGCATTGAAGACCTGGAGGAACTCCCCCTGCAGGCCCCCACGGACGAGGTGGAGCGGCGCACAGGGTACCGCATCGTCAGCCACCGGCTGGACTTCTTCGGCGTGTGCCCCCAGTGCCAGCAGAAAGAGGGGAAGCCACAGGGGGCCTGAGCAAGACCTCTGGATGGACACACCTTTCATCGCAACAGGAGGACAGCCATGTTGAGCGAGAAGATGCAAGCGGCGATGAACGCCCAGATCAAGAACGAACTGTACTCGGGGTACCTGTACCTCTCCATGGCGGCCTGGGCTGAGGCGCAGAACCTCCCCGGCTTCGCCCATTGGATGAAGGTGCAGGCCCAGGAGGAACTGGCCCATGCCATGAAGTTCTACGAGTTCGTCCACGACCGCGGCGGGCGGGTGGAACTTCAGGCCATTGACCAGCCTCCCGTGACCTTTGCCGGGCCGACGGACCTCTTTGAGAAGACCCTCGCCCACGAGAAGCAGGTCACGGCCACGATCCACAACCTCTACAGGATGGCTCAGGAGGAGGGGGATTACGCCAGCGAGGTCTTCCTCCAGTGGTTCGTGAACGAGCAGGTGGAGGAGGAGCGGAACGCCGAGCAGATCCTGGCGCTCCTCAAGATGGCCGGCGAGAAGGGCCAGGCCCTGATCATGCTGGACCGGTCCCTGGGCCAGCGAGGGGAATAGGCAGGCTTTCCAGCGGGCCTCCGGGGGCGGGCTCGCCGCTGGAGGCCCGCGAGGCATCGCGTCTACCCGCGAGGAGGTTCTGGCACCATGGCGAGGCCGTGTGACGAGGAAGCGTTGGTGGCCCTGCAGAAGGCCATCCAACTGGAGCAGGAGGGGCAAGCCTGCTACCGCAGGGCGGCGGAGCGCACCGCCAACCCCAAGGGGGCAGCCACCTTCCGCTCCCTGGCCGAAGACGAGGTCCTGCACGAGAAGATCCTCAGGCGCCAGATGGAGGCCCTCACCGAGGGCGAGGGGTGGTGCGTGCTGGACGAAGTGGGCGAGGCGGAGGGCGACTTGCCGGCCTCTCTTTTCCCACGGGGCGAGGAAGGCCTGAGGAAGGCCGTCTCGCCCGAGGCGAGCGACCTGGACGCGCTCCTCTTCGCCCTGCAGATTGAGAGCCAGTCCTACAACTTCTACCGGGAGCAGGCCCTCCGGACGGAGGACCCCGCTGGCCGGCGCATGTACCAGCACCTGGCCCGCGCCGAGCAGGGCCATTTTGACCTGCTGATGCTCAACTACGAGCACCTCACCACCACGGGCATGTGGCCCAGTTGACGGCGTTGCGCCTGGCGGGGCGCGCCTTGCCCCGCCAGCGCATCCTTTAAAGAGCCCCTTCGTGGGTGCCTGGCCGGCCGCGCGAGCCGTTGCGCGCCGGACCAGGATGGATTTGACTCACACGGAGAGCACTCGGACCATGCACAAGGTCAAACTGTACGCCCTGAGCACGTGCGCTTGGTGCCGCAAGACCAAGCGCTTCTTCAACCTCTACAACGTGGACTACGAGTTCGTGGATGTGGACCTCCTGGGCCCGGCCGAACGGCAGCGGGTGCTGGAGGAGGTGGCCCGCTGGAACCCCCACCTCAGTTTCCCCACCGTGGTGGTGGACGACCGGGAGGTGGTGGTGGGGTTCAACGAGGAACGCCTCAAGGAGGTGCTGGGGCTATGACGTCTGAGGAGGCCAGGGCGCTCTACGCGCGGCTGAAGCAAGAGGCGGAGGCCGCTGGCTACTTCCTCAACCCCGATGTGGAGTTCGTCCTAGACCTCATGGAGGGCCTGCTGGCCAACGAGCGGCGGTACGGCTACTGGGCCTGCCCCTGCCGGCTCGCCACGGGCATCCGGGAGCAGGACCTGGACATCATCTGCCCCTGCGACTACCGGGATGCCGACCTGGAGGAGTACGGAGCCTGCTACTGCGCTCTGTACGTCTCCGAAGAGGTGGCTTTGGGGAAGAAGCCGGTCCGGCCGGTCCCCGAGCGGCGGGGGACCACGCCCGCTCCTCCACCGGCAGAGGCGCATGCAGAGGAGTTGGTGGGCTTCACCCGGTCGGGCCTCCCGGTCTGGCGGTGCAAGGTGTGCGGCTACCTCTGCGCCCGGCCCACGCCGCCCCTCAAATGCCCCATCTGCAAGGCGGACCGGGACCGGTTTGAGCGGTTCGCCTGAGGAAGGCCCCGGCCACCTTTCTCCCCGGAGGTGAGGAGATGTCCGACGCAAGGTGGACCGCGCCCTCCGACCGGGAAGGGCCTCCCGCCCTCAGCGGGCGGATCGCTGCCCTGCTCCTCGCGCTGCTGGAGGCTGCGCTGCTCCTGGCCCTGGCCTTTGCCGTGGGCGGGTTTGTGCGGTACGCCTGGCGGGTCGTCACCTATCCCTACCCCCTGGACTACGGAGAGGGCCCCATTTTGGACCAGGTGATGCGCCTGGCCCGCTTCCAGAACCTCTACCGACCGGACCTCTCCACCCCACCTTACGTGGTCACCAACTACCCGCCGCTGTACCACCTGCTGCAGGTTCCGGCGGCGTGGGCCTTCGGGCCGGCGTTCTGGTACGGGCGTCTCCTCTCGCTCCTGGGCGCGCTGGCTGCGGCGGCCTCGGTGGGCTGGTTGGTGCACGCGTTTTCCGGCGACCGCGTGGCCTCCGTGGTGGCCGGGTGCACGCTCCTGGCCATCCCGTACGTCTGCACCTGGGCTCCCCTGTGCCGGGTGGATAGCCTCGCGCTGGGCCTGAGCCTGGGCGGGCTGGCCGTGCTCGTCCGCTGGCCCCGGGCACGCTGGGGTTTGGTGGGCGCGGCCGCGCTCCTCCTCGGGGCCATCTACACCCGGCAGTCCTACGGCCTGGCCGCGCCCCTGGCGGCTTGTGTCTGGCTCTGGGGGCAAGGCCTCAGGCGGCGCACCCTGGCCCTGGCTGGCCTGGTGGGGGGTGGGGGCTTGGCCCTCTTCGTCCTCCTGAACCTCCTCACGGGGGGCGGCTTTTTCTTCCACATCGTGGTGGCCAACGCGAACGTCTTCCAGGTGGAGACGCTCCTCCTCTTCGCCTGGCGGGTGGCCGCCACCCTCCCCGTGCTCCTGGCCCTGGGCGCGCTCTTCGGCCTTGTGGGAGCCCGGTACCGTCCGTCTGCCTGGTGGTTGCTGGTCCCCTACACGCTGGGGGGCCTGGCCACGGCCCTCACCATCGGCAAGATCGGGTCCAACGTCAACTACCTCCTGGAACTTTCCGCTGCCCTGGCCCTGGTGGCTGGCGTGGCCTTCGCCGCGGTGCGCCGCCTCCGGGCGCGGGCTGGCAACCTGGCCGCCCGCGCGGCCTGGTGGGGGGCCTCAGCCCTCCTGACCGTGCTCCTGGTGGGGCAGACGGCGCTCCTCCTGCGCCCGCCCTGGACGTACGCCGAGTACATCCTCGCTGGGACCCGTCAGGCCTCCCAGGCCGAGGAGGTCCTGGAGGTCATCCGGGCGACGGAAGGGCCGATCCTCACGGACGATTACATGGGCCTTCTGGTCCTGGCCGGCCGCTCCCTCTACCACCAGCCCTTTGAGACCAAGCAACTGGCCGACGCGGGGGTGTGGGACCCCACGCCCTTCCTCCAGGCCCTGGAGCGCCAGGAGTTCCCCCTGATCATGATGAACGCCTCCCCTGTGCTTCAGAAGCGCCGCTGGACGCCGGAGATGCTCCGGGCTATAGACCTCCACTACAGCGCGTTCAAGGTGGTGGGGAACACGTGGCTCTACCGGCCCAGATGAGCGCCGATGCCGCGGGGCTCTGCAGGCCCGAAAGGCGTTGGCAAGAGAGGGCCCGCGGCGGGGTGAGGTCAGGTCCCGAGCCCCTCCGGAACTTGGGGCCTCGGGCCTTTTGTGGTACACTTCCCCTCACATCACGGATTGCACTGAGGTGGATATGTCGCAGAGGCGCAACGGAACCCGCCGACAGGCCTTCTGGAACCTCTCCGCGGCGCTGGCCCTGACGCTTTTGCTCGCGGCCCTTTCCCTGGCAGGGTGTGGGGGCGGCCCGACCCCTACTCCCACGCCCACCAAGCCCCCCAAGCCCCCCACGGAGACCCTCGCCCCCTTCACCAGGGCCACGCCCACCCCTGAGCCGCCCGCTTCCACGCCTGTCCCTGCCACGCCAGCGGACACGCCTTCGCCCACGCCCGAGGCGGTGGCCCCCACGGCGACGTCCACGGCTGTCCCAACGCCCCCTCCGGCCGCACCAACGGCCACTCCTTCGCGGGAGGGGCCGGTGCGCATGCGCTCGCCGGACTACGGGGTGCAGGTCTTCCTCTGGTGGCGGGAGGAGGTGGCCGACCGCGACCTGAAACTGGCCAAGGAGGGCGGCTTCCGCTGGGTCAAGCAGCTCTTTTCCTGGCAGGACATTGAGGGGGCTGGCAAGGGGCACTACGACTGGTCCCGCACCGACCGCATTGTGGACCAGGTGGAGCAGCACGGGCTGAAACTGATCGTGCGGGTCAGCCAGGACCCAGACCGGCCCTTCTGGGCGGGCAACCCGCCGGACAACGCCCAGGATTTCGCCGATTTCCTCTCCGCGCTGGCGGCGCGGTATCGGGGGCGCATCCACGCCTACCAGGTGTGGAACGAGCCCAACCTGGCCCGGGAGTGGGGGGGCAAGCGCCCCGACCCGGCGGGCTACGCCCGGATGCTCAAACTGGCCTACGCCGCCATCAAGGCCCAGGATCCCAACGCCATCGTCGTCACGGCGGGCATGGCCCCCACGGGCACGGACAGCGAGATCGCCATGCCCGACATGACCTTCTACGAGCGCCTCTACCAGGCCATGGGCGGGCGGAGCGACGGCTATTTTGACATGCTGGGGGTGCACGCCGCGGGCTACGCCGCCCCGCCAGAACTGGACCCGGCCGAGGCGGCCGCCAACAAGGAGCGTTACGGCGGCTACCGCTTCTTCGCCTTCCGCCATGTGGAGGACGTGCGGGACCTGATGGTGCGCTACGGCGACCGGGAGAAGCGGGTCGTCATCCTGGAGTTCGGCTGGACCACCGATGACCGGCCCGCCAGCCCC
>DAOTYM010000047.1:0-3136 GCA_034434775.1 Anaerolineae bacterium
GCGCCCAGGGCCACCACATTGCGCATGGCTTCATCCACGGCGGCCCAGGCCATGGCGTAGGGGTCCAAAAGGCCCACCCAGGGGTTGATGCCGCACCCCAGGGCGAGGCCGCGTCCCTCTTTGGTCCCCAGGGGCTTGAGGACCACGCCGTCCGACGGCCCCTCGCCCGGCCCCACCAGGGGCTTGACCACTGTACCTCCCTGCACCTCGTGGTCGTACCGGCGGATGACGGGTTCCTTGCTGGCCGTCTCGGGCCGGGCCAGGAGCCGCAGGAGCGTCGCCCCCAGGTCCGGTGCGTCGGGGAGAGCTGGTTTGGGGTGCGCGGGCGGCTGCCAGTGGGCTTCCAAACGCTTGCGGGGGAGGCCACCGTGGAGGAAGTCCATCTCCAGGTCCGCCACCACCCGCCCGCGGTGCCGCACCGTCAGGCGGCGGTCGCCGGTGAAGCGGCCCAGGACCGTCAGTTCCACATCCAGGCCCCGGCAGATGGCCTGGAGCCTCTCCAAGTTGGCTGGAGGCACGGCCAGGACCATCCGCTCCTGGGCCTCCGACAGCCAGATTTCCCAGGGGCGCAGGCCGGGGTACTTGAGGGGCACGTGGTGCAGTTCCACCTCCGCGCCCACCTCGCGGGCCATCTCGCCCACGGCCGAGGAGAAGCCCCCCGCGCCGCAGTCTGTGATGGCGTGGTAGAGACCCTCGTCGCGGGCCCGCAGGATGGCCTCCATCACCGCCTTTTCCACGATGGGGTCGCCGATCTGGACCACGCTGCCCACCGTCTGGCCTGTGTCGTGGGCTAGGGCTGTGGAGGAGAAGGTCGCTCCGTGGAGGCCGTCGCGCCCGGTCCGCCCGCCCAGCACGACCACCAGGTCGCCCGGCTCAACCTGCCGGGGGTGGGCATCCCGCGGGGCCAGGCCCACGCACCCACAGAAGACGAGGGGGTTCCCCACGTACCCCCGGTCGTAGAGGATGGCGCCGTTCACCGTGGGGATGCCCATCTTGTTGCCGTAGTCCTCAATGCCGGCCACCACGCCCCCCTCCACCCGGCGCGGGTGCAGCACGCCTGGCGGCAGGTCTTCGTCGGGGAGGTCGCGGGGGCCGAAGCAAAGGACATCGGTGTTGGCGATGGGGCGGGCTGAGACGCCCAGGATATCCCGCACCACGCCTCCCACCCCGGTGTTGGCCCCGCCAAAGGGCTCCAAGGCCGAGGGGTGGTTGTGGGTCTCCACCTTGAAGGAGAGGTCCCACTCCTCGTCCAGGGCGACGATGCCCGCGTTGTCCACGAAGGCCGACCGGACCCAGGGCCTGGCCGCCTCGTCCGTGGCCCGGCGGATGTAGGTGGCGAGGAGGCCATCCACCTCTTCCTCGCCGGCCGAGGGGCCCAGGGTGCCATCGGGCAGGTGGCGGGGCAGGCCGCCCGCCCAGGTGTAGTGGATGCGGGCTTTGAAGGTCTTGTGGGCGCAGTGCTCCGACCAGGTCTGGGCGAGGGTTTCCAGTTCCACGTCGGTAGGGTCCCGCCCCAAGGCCGCGTAGTGCTCCTGGACGGCCTCCATCTCCTCCAGGCTCAGGGCGAGGACGCGCTCCCGGCTCAGGGCCAGCAGTTGCGAAGGCCCCATGCCGCGCAGGGGGATGACCTCCACCTCGTCCGAGGGCCGGGCTGCCACTTCCAAGTTGGGGGCGAGTTCCCCCAGGGCGTAGGTCTGGATGACCGGGTTGTGGAGCAGCCCTTCGGCCAGGGCGACGACCTGGTCGCGGGTCAGGTCGCCCCAGAGTTCGTAGCGGGTGCCGGTGGCCGCGGCCTCCAGGCCGCGGATGCCGATGCGCGCTGCCCCCTCCAGCAGGCGTTCGGCCACCGGGTCGGCCACGCCGGGGTGCAGCATCACCTCCACGACCCAGCGGCCATCCGGAGGAGGCGGGGGCTCCTCAGCCTCCAGCCGCCGCCACTGGGGGCGCTGGCAGACCGGGTCGGCCAGGAGTTCCTGGGCGATGCGCTCCACTTCCTCCGGCGAGAGGGCGCCGCGCAGGAAGTAGAGGTCCACCACGGCTGCCTGCCGGACCGGCACGCGCACCCACTGGGCGGCCCGCCGCAGGAGTTGGGCCACGCGGCCATCCAGGTGGGGCTCCCGCCAGTGGATCTCCACACGGTAGGTTGAGCGCATCAGGGCAAGACCTGTCGTCCGAAGTCCTTCACCGTCCCTTCCGAGGGGACGGCGCAGAGCGGTCCAGGAGCGTCTCCAGCCAGGAAACGCGCGCCTTCGCGCGAGGGCTTCGCGGGACGAAGCGAGAGCGAACCGGGGAACGGGGTTCCACAGGGCTTGCCGTAGCCCGTTTCCATGATAACATGGGGGAGAAGGGGTGTCAAAGTCGGCCCCCTCTTTGGGAAGGACGTTGCGCTCTGGGAACTCGTTCCACAAGCCTTAAGGGGCCAGCACCTCGGAAAGGCTTACCGGTTCGTACCCCCGGGCCCGCAGTTCCTCAATGAGGCGCGGCAGGACCGCCGCCGAGTTCTCGTCGCCCACGTGCAGGACGATGATGGCCCCAGGCACCACGTGGTCCAGGACCTCCCGGAGGATGCTCTCCTGGGTCGCGTTCGCCTTCCAGTCAAAGGCGTCAATGGTCCAGACCACGGTGAGGTACCCCTCTTCAGCGGCCACCTCCCGCACCAACTGGTTGCGGTAACTGTAGGGAGGCCGGAAGAAAGGCTTGCTCGTGCGCCCGGCCACCCGCTGGATGATGGCCTCGGCGTCGGCCAGTTCCCGCACGATCTCCTCGCGCGTCAGGGTGCGGAAGTCCGGGTGGGTGTTGGAGTGGTTGCCGATCTCGTGCCCCTCTTCCACCATGCGCCGCACGAGGTCCGGGTGGCGGTCCGCCCACCACCCCTGGATGAAGAAAGTCGCCCGCACGCCGTAGGCTTTGAGGGTGTCCAGGATGCGGGGGGCCGGGTCTGCCGCGGCGTCGGCGTCAAAGGTCAGGGCCACCCAGGGCCGGTTGGGGTTGCCCCGCAGGACCTCCCGCGCCGAGACAACGGGCGTGGGGACGGGGGTCCGGGTGGGGGTGGCCGTGGAGGTGGGGGTGAAGGTGGCGGTGGGGCTTGGGGAGGCCGTGGGCGTGGGGGTGGCGGTCGCCGTGGAGGTGGGCGGCA
>DAOTYM010000048.1:0-2056 GCA_034434775.1 Anaerolineae bacterium
GGGGGGACCAGCGCCGACGCCATCTACCAACTGGAGAAGGGGGGCCTGCGGACGGTCCTTTCCAAGGCCATCTGGGCTGCGTACCAGAAGTCGCGTGCCCTGGGGCAGATGCAGTGGCCCCCCGAAGCGCCGGAGCGGCAGGGGGGAAGCAGCAAGTAGGAGAAGACCCCTCCCGCAGCCCTCCCCGCCACGGGGATCTACAGTAGGGGCAATTCATGGATTGCACCCACAGACTTCTCCCCCGGCCCCCCCGACGCGGGGCTCTGTAGGGGCAATTCATGAATTGCCCCTACAGAGCCCTCGTCCCTGCCGCCTATGGTAGCGCGTCCCCTCCCTCTCCGCGTGCGCACCTCACCCTTTCCCCCTGGCCCCCTTCCCCTCTCCGCCTGCGGAGAGGGGAAGGGAGTTGGGGGATGGGGTGAGGTTTGCAGTAGGGGCGATTCACGAATCGCCCCTACGGCCTTCTCCCGGCGCATGGGAAACCTCTCCCCGGGACGCGAAAACGCGCCTGGCACACAAGTGCCAGGCGCGTTTCCTTTCGGCCTGAGGCCAGGGGCTTATCGCCCGATGACGACGACGTCAGCGGCCTGAGGGCCCTTGGGCCCGGACTGCACCGAGAACTCAACCCGGTCGCCCTCTTCCAGGTTCCGGAAGCCTTCGCCCCGGATGGCCGAGTAGTGGACGAACACGTCCGGCCCGCCGTCTTGCGAGATGAAGCCGTAACCTTTGGTGCGGTTAAACCACTTCACCACGCCCGTTGTGCGCTCGCTCGCGGTCTTCACGGTCCTACCTCCTTTCCCTACGGTTTTCTGCAGGCGGAGGAGAACCGGCTTCGCCGCGGACACAAACAAACGCCCGGGCGATGGAACGGGCCCGAGCGTTTTGTGATCCACTCACGAAACTGGACTGCCTTCGCCTTACAAAAGCAAGTATCGCACAGAACCCCCTTTTTGTCAAATCGGGGTGCGCTTCCGGTACACGCGCGGGTTGGTCCTGCCCCGCCAGGCAGGGGGATTGACTGGCTTGCAGTTTCCCAGTTTCTCCCCCTTGATTTCGGGCGCGCCGGGTGTTACAATATGGGCAGGGATGACGGTCAGGCACCATGAAGAAAGAGGTTCTCCGTGCGGCCCTGGGCTTGGGGATGGGCCTCGCCCTGGCCGAACTGGCCCTCCGCGCCCGTCACCGTCGCTCTGCCCGCGCGGAACCGGACCCAGGCCTGCGCCCCTCGGCGCGGGAGTTCGGCGAGGCGCTGCAGCCCTGGCGCTTCCGAGCCGTGGCCCTGGGCGATTCCAACACCTACGGCTTCGGCCTGGCGGAGGAAGCCACCTACCCCGCCCTCCTGGAGGCCAGGCTGCGGGCCCAGGGGGTGCAGGCGCGGGTGTGGAACGCGGGCATCAACGGGCAGACGGTCCTTCAGGGCCTGGCGCGGCTGGAGCGGGACGTCTTCCAGCGGCAGCCGGACGCGGTGTTGGTGGCCTTCGGCCTCAACGACTGCAACCTGCAACGGTGGCCCACCGACGAGGAGCGGGAGCGCACTGCGTTCCCTTCCGGATGGCAGTGGTTCCTGGAGAAGTGCCACCTGGCCCGGACGGCGTATGTCCGGGCCAGGCGGGCGCTGAGGGGCCCTTGGAGGGAACAGGAGCCGGCGCCGGCCCTGCCGCTGCCGGAACCCCGGGTGCACCCCCTCCGGTTTCGGCAGGCCCTGGCGCGGCTGGTGCGGGAGGTGCGCCGTCGCACGGGGGCGCGGGTCTACCTGATGACGATGAACCCGGTCCGCCTCGGTGGGGCTGGGGACCGGCAGGCGCGGACTTACCGCCTCTACAACGCGTTGATCCGCGTGGCGGCCTGGGAGGCTGGCGCGGCCCTGGTGGACCTGGAGAGGGCGTTGGGATGCTTCCCGCTCTCCTCATTCCTGGAGGCGGACGGCGTCCACCTGACGGAGGAAGGCCACAGGCTGGTGGCTGAGGCGATCTGGCAGACATGGCAGGAGGAGGGGCTGTTCGGACCTCGCCCTTGAAGGACCCGGAAGGCGCAGGCACCTCTGCGAGGGGGCCCA
>DAOTYM010000049.1:0-2627 GCA_034434775.1 Anaerolineae bacterium
AGGGCCGCCACCGGCACCAGGCCTGTACGGGAAGCCAGGGCCACCACCAGCGCCAGGAACGTACGGGAAGCCAGGACCGCCACCGGCACCAGGCCTGTACGGGAAGCCAGGGCCGCCACCGGCACCAGGCCTGTACGGGAAGCCAGGGCCACCACCGGCGCCAGGCCTGTACGGAAAGCCAGGGCCGCCACCAGCGCCAGGAACGTACGGAAAGCCAGGGCCGCCACCAGCACCAGGAACCGACATCTTCACACCTCCTCTGCACAAGACCGGGTGTTTGGTTGCCACAAGAAGTTCACGCCTCCCATTATATGGGCAAGCACTTACACTTCGCGCAACAAAACGCTTACACTTCGCCCGCGAGAGGCGGAGCAAAAACAAAGTAGGTCACGCCTGAGGCGTGACCTACCGACGTGGCTTCCTTTCCTTGGAGACGGGCCAGGTCAGCCCAGGATCTGGCGGTACAAGTCCTCGGTCTCCGGCAGGGGGTCCAGGCCCAGGTCTTCCCGCAAGAGGTCCACGCACTGGCGGTAGGCCTTGATGGCCGCGGTGCGGTCGCCTGTGGCGGCGTAGGCCCGCATCAGGCGGTGGTAGGCCCGCTCCTGGTAGCGGTCCCGCGCCAGGACCGCCTGGCACACCCCGATGGCCGACTCCGGCTCCCCCCGCTCCAGGTACAGGTCGGCCAGCCGCATGGCCGCCGCTATGTACCGCTCCCGGAGCCGTTCCCGTTCCTGCTGACACCAATCGGAGTAGAACTCCTCCAGGTAGTCGCCGCGGTAGAGGGCCAGGGCTTCCTGGTACCGCCCGATCTGCTCTTCGGGGCTCTGGGCCTCCGCCGCCTCGTCCAGGAGCCTCTCAAACTCCTGCACATCGTACCACCACTGCACCTGGTCGTTCAGGCGGTAGCGGCCCTCCTGGTACACCACGCAGTCGTTGAAGAGGGCGCGCCGCAGGCGGTACAGCACAGTATGGAAGACGGTGTTCATCCTGGAGGGCGGCAGGTCCGGCCAGAAGAGGGCCCCCACCTGGTCCCGCCGAACCCCCTCTGGGTGGGCCAGGAGGAAGAAGAAGAGTTCCCGGGTGCGGACGCTGGCCCAGCGGGAGAGGAGCACGGGCTCGGCATGGAGGAAGACCTGGGTGGGCCCCAGGGCGTAGACGCGCAGGGCGTAGCGCGCTTCGTCGGACTGCGGGCGACCGGTGCCCTTGGGGAGGGGTTCTGCCTCTTCCTGGCCCTCGGGCGTGGAGACGTGTTCCTGCACCCGCTCCAGGAAGGCGGCGACGATGCCCTCCTCGTCCAACTCGGCCACCTGGCGCAGCATGGGCAGCATGACCCGCGCTTCCGCCACGAGGAAGTGGTCGTACCCCAGTTGCCCGGCCGTCTCCAAGGCCTGGGCGAGGCGCTGCAGGGCCTTCTTGGGCCGCTTGGAGAGGAAGGCCAGGAAGGCCAGGTGAAGGCGCGCCCGGGCCAGTTCCCGCCGGGCCCCTCCCTGCTCAAACTGGTGGGCCGCGGCCAGGAGTTCCCGTTCCCCCGCGCCCAGGTTGCCCCGCTCGTAGTCGTTGATGCCCAGGGTCATGCGGCAGAGGGCCATCTCGTAAGGGGAGTGGTGGCTCTGGGCGAGGGCCAAGGCGCGCTGGGCCAGCCGCTCGGCGCGGGCGTGGGCTCCCCGCAAGCGCGCGACCTCGGCCTGGCCGTTCAGGCAGTAGACCATCAGGAAGTTCTCCTGGACCCGCTCGGCCACCTGGTAGCCTTCCTGGAACTTGGCCACCGCCTCCGTGAGGCGGCCGGTGTCGCGGTAGAGGTCCCCCAGGCTGGCCAGGACGAAAGCCTCGGCTTGGGGGGATTCCGCCTCCCGGGCCCGCAGGAGGGCCTCCTCCAGGGCCTCCTGGGCCTCCTCAAACTCGCCGTTCAGGTAGTGGATGAAGCCCAGGTCGTTGGTCACCCGGGCCAGTTGGGCCGGGTTGCCCACGTCCCGCCAGTAGCGCAGGGCCTGCCGCAGGTGGATGATGGCCCGGTGCAGGTCACCGTACTCGGCGTAGGCCACGCTCAGGTCCTGGTGCAGGACGGCGATCCAGGGGGCGTAGCCCAACCGCTCGTACCCCCGCAGGGCCCGCTCCAGGTGGTTGAGCGCGGCGGGGAGGTCGCCCAGGCGCCGGTAGGCCATGCCCAGCACCCGGTAGGCCCGCACGACGACCTTGGTGGCCCCCTCCACCCCCTCCAGGCGGTGCAGGGCCTCCTGACACTTCTCAATGGCCTCCGGGTAGCGCCCTTTCAGGAGGTCCGTGTTGGCCATCTGCACCAGGGCCAGCACCTCGCCCTGGAGGTTGTGCTCCCGCGCGCAGCGGGCCCGGCTCTTCTCCAGCAGCATGTAGGCCCGGTCTGGCTCGCCGGTCTCCAGGGCGACGGTGGCTTGGGCAACGAGGAAGAGGGGATGGGCCTCCCGCGCCTCCTCCGGCAGCGCCTCCACCCACTCGGCCGCCATCCGCCACTCACCTCGGAAGAAGAGGTCCACGAGTTCGCCTTCCATCAGGCGGACTGCATCCTCATACGCCTCGGCTTTCAGGTAGTGGGCGATGGCCTCGTAGGGCCGGCCCTGCCCCTCCCACACCTGGCCGGCCCGCCGGTGGAG
>DAOTYM010000050.1:0-2997 GCA_034434775.1 Anaerolineae bacterium
AGGAGCCAGCGGTCGCGCCGCAACACCCTCTCAGCCACCGCCGCCCTCCTTCAAGCGGTAGACTACCAGCACCTCCTCCCCCGTGCGGAAGCGGGCCACCTCCTCCAGCCAGTCTGGCACTGGGCCACCCTCCACCAGGGGGGCGAACTGGGGACGCAGGGCCAGTTCCCGCCGGTCCACGATGAAGTAGTCCACCCCGTGGCCCAGGGCGTAGCGGTGGAGGTCCTCCAGCGGCGCGTTGGCCGTGGCCACCCAGCGTCGCTCGGCGTGGAAGGCGATGGCCGGGTAGCGGGACATGACCGCCGCGCTCGGCTCGGTGTGGTCTCGGAGCCACTCGCCCACGGTGCGGTGGTCCGGGCGGAAGGAGTTGGGCACATTGAGGGCTTCCCACACGGAGGGCTGCAGTGCGAGGAGGAAGGCGGCGGCGAGGGCGACCACCCCCACCCGCAGCCCGAGTTCCAGCGCGGGTGGCAGGTCCCTGGCCCGCAGGGCCTGGGCTGTCTCCACCGCCCAGGCGCCCCACTCGGCCAGCCCCTTCCCCAGCCACAGCACCCCCAGCAGCAGGAGGGGGGCCATGTAGCGGTCCAGCACCTGGAACAGGAGGAAACTGAGGACCGGCACGGTGGAGACCCACAGGAACGCCTCCCCCTCCAGGCGGCGCCGGTCCCAGGGGCGCCGGAAGAAACCCAGCGCCACCAGGGGGATGAGCACCCCGGGGAAGAAGCGCGCCGCGCCCAGGGTCTCCAGGAACCGCAGCGCGTTCAATTTGAGCAGGCGCAGGAAGCCAGGCACGTCCGCCCGGATCTGCTCAGCGAGGCTCAGGGTGTAGGTCTCCGGCGAGAAGAAGCGCACCTCCTGCCCGCTGCGGTCCAGGCCCCAGGCGGCGCGGTCAAAAGCGGCATAGTCCCGGTGCCCCAGGGCGAAGCCGTGCTCGTAGGCCACGCCCACCTTCTCGCTGACCATCCAGTGGCCGGTGTGGACGCGCACGTAGAGGAGGTAGGGGAAGATGGCCAGGAAGAAAGCCCCGCCCAGGGCCAGGAGCCGCAGCCACGGGGCCAGCCGCCACTCCCGCCGCAGGAGGCCCAAGAGGGCTAAGTAACCTCCCAGGGCCAGGGGGTACCAGATGGCCTCCGGCCGGGCCAGGTACGCCAGGCCGAAGGCAGCACCTGCCAGCGCGTAGCCGGCCGCCCACCCCCGGCGGAACCCCCGCCACAGGGCCCACATCCCCCCCGCCACCAACAGGAGGAAGATGGGCTCGGTCATCGTCCCCCACAGGAGGGGGCCCACCACCAGCGAGGGGAGCACGGCGGCCACGACGGCCGAGGCCAGGCCTGCCGCCCGCCCGTAGAGGTCCCGCCCCAGGGCGTAGACCGGCAGGACCAGGAGCGTGCCGAACGCGAGGTAGCACAGGTCGCTCGCCGCCTTCAGGTCGCGCGTCAGGAGGTAGACCAGGCCCGAGACCAGGGGGTAAAGGGGCGTGTGGTGCACGTCCCAGCGGCCGGTGAAACTGTAGAACCCGGTGGTGACGAGGTTGCGGCCCAGCCACAGGTAGAAGGGCTCGTCGCCCCAGACCACCCGGTCCCGCAGAACCCCATAGGCCCAGAGGGCGCGCAGGGCCAGCGCCACCAGGACGATGCCCCACAGAATCCAAGGCCCTCCCTGCGACCGCTTCCGCACCGTCTCCACCGTCATCGGTCCTCTCCGCCTTCCGCGCGCCCCTCGGCCTGGGCCTCCAACTCCTCCACCCGGCGGGCCAGGAGGGCCACCGCCTGCGTCAGTTTGGTGATCTGCTCGCTGAAGCGCGAGAGGGCCACCGAGAACTGGAGGAGCAGCAAGAGGACGACGATGAAGGCCAGGGCGAAGACCAGGTTGGGCGAGTAGTCAATCCCCAGAACCGCGGCCAGCGCGTCAAAGAGGTCCGAGGCCAGGGGAGCCAGGACCAAGAGGACCGCGGCCGAAAGCCACAGGAGGGAGAACTCCTCCTTCAGGCGGCGCGTCCGCACCAGGTTGAGCACCACCAGCCCAATGCAGAGCCCCAGGCCCAGCATCACAAGGCGCGCCCGCAGGCTCATGCCCACCACCATCTCCATCAGGCGTCCTCCTCACCGTGCGGCGTCCACACCCCCAAGACCTCCCCCAGCGGGGCGAAGGTGTACCGCGCCAGGAGCCACCCCAGCCGCCGCAAGACCCGCCCCTGCCCCCCATAGGTCGCCCAGCGGGCGAGGGGCGGAAGGTCCACCCGGGGGGTGCCCGCCCAGGCCTCCCACGGGTGCACGTAAAGCACCAGGGGACGCCCCTCCCGCGCCACCCGGTCCAGGCACCACCTCAAGAAGGCGAAGGGCAGGAGCCGCAGATAGGCTCCCCCGGCCACCGGCACCCGCCACGGCCCCAGGCGGCACACCGTGGGCGGCAGTTCCCACACCGGCCCGTCCGCGGCAGGCCGGCCTGGGTCCTTCAGGGAGGGCCGGTAGCGGCCCAGGGGCGCGCCGGGCACGCCGTAGAGAGGCCCCCGGGCCGGGAAGAGGCTGGAATCGTACCGAAACCCCAACTCCGCCAGGATGGACAGGGCCCACGCCGTCCGCCGGTCCAGGGAGAAGGTGGGGGCGCGGAACCCCACGATCCCCCTCAGCCCCAGGCGCGCCGCCTCCTTGCGGAAGCGGACCAGTTCCTCCCGCAGCCCCTCCGGACCCAGCGCCCACAGGGTCTGGTGGGACCAGCCGTGGCACCCCAACTCGTGCCCCTCCTCCTGCAGGCCCTGCAGGAGGTCTGCCAGGGGGGCCAGGAGTTCCCCCACCACGAAGAAGGTCGCCCGCACCCCGTGGGCCCGCAGGAGGTCCAGGAGCGGCACCAGCGCCTCCCGCACCCGGAGGGAGTGGGATCCCTCTCCCAGGTGCGGGCGCACCAGTTCCGGGTGGTACCAGTCCTCCACGTCCACGCTCAGGGCGTGGCGCACCGCCTCAACCACAGTCAGGCTCCTTGAGCCTTTCCCTGGCGGCC
>DAOTYM010000051.1:0-5058 GCA_034434775.1 Anaerolineae bacterium
TGGACCGGCTTGAGGCCATCGCGCACGTCCGGGAGGGCCCGCGCCACGATGACGCTCATGTCGTAGTCCAGGTATGCCTCCTGCATCTCCCGGTCAATGTCCACCTGTCGGACGGTTCCCACTTCCATCGGCCTTCCTCCCACGCCTCGG
Source organism: Anaerolineae bacterium (assembly GCA_034434775.1). Lineage (GTDB taxonomy): Bacteria > Chloroflexota > Anaerolineae > DTPP01 > DTPP01 > DAOTYM01. The sequence continues at coordinate 151 of DAOTYM010000051.1, forward strand.
GCGGCTCCACCCCTACGAGGGAGCGCAGTCCATTCTAGCACAGGCTCCCTCCTGGCACAACGTGGCAACCGCGTTTGCATGCCTCGCTTTCGCACAGGTTCAACTTGACCTACCCATTCTGCCACCTTGTGGTATACTGATCGGGCTGACAGGATGCCTTCCTCTGCCACCCCTCCCCAAACTGTCCGCCCCTGAACCGCGGCAGGGAGGGGCCGGGAGAGGGGGTCCGTAGGGGCAATTTATGAATTGCCCCTACAAACCTCACCTACCCCCCAGCCCCCTCCCTCTCCATCCGCTGATGGAGAGGGAGGGGGAGGCCGAAGGCCGGGGGTGGGTGAGGTCCGCAAGGGCGAGGCATGCCCGCCCCTACGGGCCGTCCCCGCGGGTGGACGGCGTCGGCACAGGCCGACGCCTTGCTTGAGCCCCGATTTGAATCGGTGGCCGAAAATGATAGGGGCAATTCATGAATCGCACCTCCAGAGCCGCATCGGAGGGGGCCAGAGGGTAGGGGTGAGGTCAGGAGGAAATGGACAGGATGAGGCCGTTCTCGCCTGCTGACAAACGCCGCTGGCTGTGGCGCGCCCTGCCCGTGGGCGGGCTGCTCCTGTTCGGCAGTTACCTGGCACCGTGGTACCGGGTGGCCGAGCCTCCGGCGGTGCTTGCTGGGTGGCAGTTCCTGGGCGCGGTCATGTGGTCGGAGCCTCCCAACCTGCTGCTCCAGCCGCTCTTGGACGTGAGCGTCTTCTGGCCCTTGCTGGTAGGCGCGCTGGCCTTCGCCTTCTGGACCTGGGGGTTTCCGCCGCGGCCGTGGATGCGGGGCATGGCCGCGCTGGGGTTCCCCCTCCTGGGCGCGATGGGGTTCTGGTTCGCCGGTGTGGAGGCTGTGCCGCTGTGGGGATTGGGGGTGGCTGCCTTGGGGTACGGGGCGGTGCTGGCCGGCACGTGGGGCCTGGGGCGCACCCGTCCCTTTGTCTAGAAGGCCGGGGGGAAGGCGGCAGGGGAAGGCTCAGCCCCCGGGACTTCCCCCCGTCCGAGGGTGCAGGATGGGCGCGGCCTACTCTTCGTCGTCAAAGTCCTCTTCCAGGTCTTCCTCTTCTTCCCAGAGGTAATCCTCTTCTTCCAGTTCCTCCTCTTCCTCCAGGTCTTCCAGGTCCTCCTCCCAGTCTTCTTCTTCCTCTTCCATGACGACGTCTAGTTCGGGCGGCTCAATGGAGACGACTTCCAGGGTAGCCCCGCATTCCGGGCATTCCACGATCTTGCCCAGGCGCAGGGTCCCTGGGATGGAAATCAGGACCTCACATTCGGGACACATGGCCATGGTAGCCATTGCCTTCCCCTCCCTTGTCCACGGAAGTTGCCCCGGCCGCGCGCCAAAACTCCTCCGGAAGCGGGGAAAGTATACACAGCGGCCCCAGGCAAGTCAAATGCGGGCTAAGGGGCGGAGCCTCCCCCAAACGGGCCCAAACCCTGCTTCACCAGGGGCGGCACGCGCTCCCCGGCCGCTTTCCAGCACGCCCCAGAAGAGGAAAACCTCAAGCAGCATTCGGGATTTGACATCGCCTCAGGTCCTGTAGTAAACTGCATAAGCACGCTCTATGCATGTGTCCTTGATCTATCAAGGACAGAAAGGTGCCCCCCACCGATGGGGGACCTCTGGGCGGCGGACGCCGCCTTCCCACCCTTGAACGAGAAAGGACCGAGGCCATCATGACCACGAAGAGCACCTACGTCATCCGACCTCACGGGGGGGCCCTCGTGGACCGGGTCCTCCGGGGCATGCTGCGGGAGGTGGCCCTGGAGCGGGCCGCCAGCCTCAAGCGCATCACCCTGAACCCCGTTTCCATCTCCGACCTGGAACTCATCGCCGTCGGCGCCTTCAGCCCCCTCACCGGCTTCCTGGGCAAGGCCGATTACGAGAGCGTGGTGGAGCACATGCGCCTGGCCAACGGCATCGTCTGGACCATCCCCATCACCCTGCCGGTGACGGAAGAGGAGGCCAGCCGCCTGCGGGAGGGCGAGGAGGTGGCCCTGGTGGAGCCCAGCGGGCGCATCCTGGGCATCCTGGAACTCGCGGAGCGCTACCGCTACGACAAGGAGCGGGAAGCCCAGATGGTCTACCGCACCACCGACCTCAAACACCCCGGCGTGGCCCGCCTTTTCGCCCAGGGGGATGTCCTCCTAGGAGGCGACATCTACCTCCTGAACCGCCCCTCGGACCTCCAGTTCCCGGAGTTCCGCCACGACCCGGCCCAGACCCGGCGCATGTTCGCCCAGCGGGGGTGGCGGCGCATCGTCGGCTTCCAGACCCGCAACCCTATCCACCGGGCCCACGAGTACATCCAGAAGGTGGCTCTGGAGGTGGTGGACGGCCTCTTCCTGCACCCCCTGGTGGGCGAGACCAAGGCCGACGACATCCCCGCCGAGGTGCGGATGCGCTCCTACCAGTCCCTCCTGCGGGATTACTACCCGCCGGACCGGGTGATCCTGGGCGTGTTCCCAGCGGCCATGCGCTACGCCGGCCCGCGGGAGGCCATCTTCCACGCCATCGCCCGCAAGAACTACGGCTGCACCCACTTCATCGTGGGGCGGGACCACGCCGGCGTGGGCAACTACTACGGCACCTACGACGCGCAACTCATCTTTGACGAGTTTGAGCCGGAGGAACTGGGGATCACGCCCCTCTTCTTTGAGCATTCCTTTTACTGCCGCAAGTGCGGCGGCCTGGTGACGGCCAAGACCTGCCCCCACCCGGAGGAGGACCACGTCGTCCTGAGCGGGACGCAGGTGCGGGAGATGCTCCAGCGGGGCGAGGCCCCACCGCCAGAGTTCACCCGGCCGGAGGTGGCGCGCGTCCTCATTGAGGGGTACCGGGCCCTGCGGGAGGCCCAGGAGCGCAAGGCACAGGCCCAGGCCGCGGGCGCCCGGCCGGCGCCCGCCCGCCCCACAGGGGCGCGCAAGGTCTTCGTCATCGGCCTGGACTGCGCCGAACCGGACCTGGTCTTCCGCCGCTGGCGCGAGGACCTGCCCAACCTGCGCCGCCTGGCGGAAAACGGCCTCTACGGCCGGCTGCGCAGCACCACCCCGCCCATCACCGTCCCAGCCTGGAGCAGCATGATGACCAGCAAGGACCCGGGGCAATTGGGGTTCTACGGCTTCCGCAACCGGGCCGACTACTCCTACGAGCGCATGCGCATTGCCACTTCCCGCGCCGTGACCGAGGACACGGTGTGGGACATCCTCTCCCGGGCCGGCAAGCGCTCCGTTCTGGTGGGGGTGCCGCAGACCTACCCGCCCAAGCCCCTCAACGGGGTCATGGTGACCTGCTTCCTCACCCCCAGCACCCAGAGCCAGTACACCTACCCCGACGCGCTCCGGGCGGAGATTGAGGCCCTAGTGGGCGAGTACATGCTGGACGTGCCGGACTTCCGCACCGAGGACAAGGACCGCCTCCTGGCCGACATCTACCGCATGGCCGAGCAGCGGTTCCGGGTCGTCCAGCACCTGATGGCCACCCAGGAGTGGGACTTCTTCATGTTCGTGGACATGGGCGTGGACCGCATCCACCACGGCTTCTGGAAGTTCTTTGACCCGGCCCACCCCAAGTACGTGCCTGGCAACCGCTACGAGAACGCCATCCACGACTACTACCGCTACGTGGACGGGGAAATCGGCCGCCTCCTGGAACGTCTGGACGACGATACGGTGGTCCTCGTGGTTTCGGACCACGGCGCCAAGCCCATGGTGGGTGGCATCTGCATCAACGAGTGGCTCATCCAGAACGGCTACCTGGTCCTCAAGGAGCGGCCAGAGGGGATGGTCCCCCTGGAGAAGGTGGAGGTGGACTGGGGGAAGACCCGGGCCTGGGCGGCAGGGGGGTACTACGCCCGCATCTCCCTCAACGTGCGCGGCCGGGAGCCGGAGGGGATCATCCCGCCGGAGGACTACGAAAAGGTGCGGGACGAACTGGCGGAGGCCATCGCCGCCATCACCGACGAGAACGGGGTCAACATCGGCTCCGTAGCCCTCAAGCCCCAGGAGGTCTACCGCACCGTGCGCAACATCCCGCCGGACCTCATCGTCTACCTGGGGGACCTGTCGTGGCGGGCCGTGGGGAGCGTGGGCCTGGACCGCATCTACACCTACGAGAACGACACCGGCCCCGACGACGCCAACCACGCCCAGGAGGGCCTCTTCATCCTGTACGACCCGAAGGCCTCCGCGGGCGGCCGCGAGGCGGAGGGCCTGGACATCCTGGACGTGGCCCCCACCATCCTGGACCGGATGGGGCAGCCCGTGCCGCAGGACATGGAGGGGAAGGTGATCGGGTGAAGCGGCCCGGCTACTTGAAGGCCTGCAGCCAGAAGACTTGATTGTGCAAGGCGCAGAGCGGCGGCTACCCGTTTGTGGACGTCTTCATCCAAATAGAGCCGGATGAAGAGAGGAGGTTCAAGGCTCACCGGAGTCCTCGGCTACAATGCGGCCATCTGGCGTCACTTTCAGCCCATAGCGCTCCACCAGGTGCTCTACCCGGCCCTGTTCAATCTCTTGCTCAATCTCCGCCTGGTGGTCGTGGTAGTAACTCAGGGCTTCGTAGACCTGGGCAGGCGTCAGGTGGGGCAGGCCCTCCAGGATTTCTTCCACGGTGAGGCCCATCTTGTAGTAGCCCACGATGGCCTTGACGGTGGTGCGGGTTCCCTTGACGATGGGCTGCCCGCCGCACACGCCAGGCACGCGGGCGATGTAGCGGTACTCGGTCTTGGGAGGAGAACTCATCGGCACCCTCTCAGGCTCGGCTCTGGAGACGTCGGCTGCGCTTTCTAGCGACATTAGACTACCCACCTCTCCTTGAGGCAAGGGGGATTGAGGAGGTCCTGCATGGAACACGAAGGCTTTACCCTGTGGTTCACC
>DAOTYM010000052.1:0-4569 GCA_034434775.1 Anaerolineae bacterium
CCATCCCCGCTGGGGAGGGGCCCGACATCCTCGCCTGGTCCAGCGAGCACCTCGGCCGCATGGCCGAGATGGGGCTCATCCGGCCGCTGGAGGGGTGGGTGGCCCCTGCGTACCTGGAGGAGCACTACGAACCTGTTGCCCTCCAGGCGGTGACCTACAAGGGGAAGGTCTGGGCCCTGCCGGCCTCCCTGGAGACGCCGACCCTCGTCTACAACAGGGCCCTGGTGGCGGAGGGGGACCTGCCCCGGGATACCGAAGAGCTCCTGGCCCGGGCCCAGGCCTGGGGCGCGGAGCACCCCGGGACCTTCTACTTCGCCTACAATGCCCGCAACGATGTGGAGTTCGCCGCGCCCTGGATCTACGGGGCGGGGGGCTACTACATCGCGGAAGGGCCGAGCGTCGGCCTGAACACGCCCGGTGGCCTGGCGGGCCTGGAACTCATCGCCCGCTTCCGCGAGGTCATGCCCGACCAGGTGGACCACGCCACGGTGGGCGCTCTGTTCAAGGAAGGCAAGGTGGCCCTGACCGTGGGCGGGCCGTGGATGCTCCCGGACCTGGACCAGGCGGGCCTGGACTTCGGCCTGGCGCTCCTGCCCATCGTCTCCTCGTCGGGGATGCGGGCGCGGCCCCTGGTGCGCGTCCAGTGCCTGATGCTGACGCCCAACAGCGCGCACCCCTCCCTCGCCCTGGACGTGATGCGCTACTACACCAGCCCAGAGGTCTCGGCACGCCTGGCGCAGGCGCGGGGCACCATCCCCGCCAACCGCCTGGCCAACGAGAGCCGTGCCCTGCAGGACCTGCCCCGGGTCCAGGCCTTCGTGCAGCAGGCGCGCTTCGGCGCGCCCTGGCCCGCCACTCCGGCCGTGGCCGCGGTCTGGGACCCGGTGGCGAAGATGCTGGAGGCCGTCTGGAAGGGGAGCGCCTCTCCTGCCGAGGCAGTGCAGGCCGCCCAGGAGCAGGCCGAAGCCACGCTGCGCAGCCTGGGCATGGAGCCCCAGGCTCCCCGAGAGGGGTTCACGCCGGGCCCGGTCAAAGAGTTTGAGCCGATCCCCGTCGCGGAGCCGGTGGAGATCACCCTCTGGCACGCCTGGCCCCGGGAGTACCAGGAGGCGGCCCAGGCCACCCTGGACGCCTACACCGCCATGAACCCCCAGGTGACCTTCCAGGTGGTGCGGGTGCCGGACCTGCCGCAGAAGGTGCTGGAGGCGGTGCCGGCCGGGGAAGGGCCGGACATCATCGCCTTCGCCAACGAGTGGCTGGGCCGCTTCGCCGACCAGGGGGTGATCATCCCTCTGGATGGTTACGTGGACCGTGCCGCGTGGGAGGCTTCCTTCCTCCCGCCCGCGGTGGAGGCGGTGGCCTACCGCGGCCACCTCTGGGGCTTTCCCGACACGGTGAAGGCCATCACCCTCATCTACAACAAGGAGAAACTCACCGAGGCCGAGGTCCCCCGGGAGACGGACGAACTCCTGGCCCTGGGCAAGAGGTGGCAAGAGGAGCACCCGGGCGAGTACCTCCTCGTCTACAACGCCCGCAGCGATGCGTATTTCTCCGCGCCCTGGTGGCACGCGGCGGGGGTCCGCTTCGTGGATGAGGCGGGCACAGTGGGGTTCTCCACGCCCGGCGGGGTCGTGGCGGCCCAGTTCCTGCAGGCGCTGCGGGAGATCATGCCCGAGGAGGTGGACTACAGCATCGCCGACCGCCTCTTCCGCGAGGGGAAGGCCGCCATGACCGTGAGCGGCCCCTGGTACCCCCCGGGCCTCCGGAGCGCCGGCCTGGACTACGGCCTGGCGTTCCTCCCCACCTTCAGCCCCACCGGCAGGCCTGGGGCCCCCTTCGTCGGGGTGGAGGCCCTCATGGTCACCGCCAGCAGCCGCCATCCAGAGGTCGCCGTGGACGTGCTGCGGTGGTTTGCTTCGCCGCCGGCGCAGGTGGCGCGCACCACCGCCGCGGGCACGGTGCCGAGCCACCGAGAGGCCCTGGCCGACGCCTCCGTGCGCGCCCTGCCGGACGTGCAGCACTTCGCCGAGCAGGCCCGCCGCGGCGTGGCCCTGCCCCCCACGCCCTACCTGAGCGCCCTGTGGGACCCGGTGGCCAAGGGGCTGGAGATGCTCTGGACTGGCCTGGCCACGCCGGAAGAGGCCGTACGCCTCATCCAGGAGCGGGCCGAGCGCGCCATCCAGGAGATGCGCTGAGCCGGGGGGCCGCCCTGAAGGCGGCGTTCAGCCACCTCAGGGGGGAGCAGCAGGGCCGCCATGTCCATCCGCCGGGTCACCGACGTCGTGGAGGTGGGGATGTTCGGCCTGCCGGTGGACGTGGTGGCGGAGAAGGGCTGACGCAACCCCGCAAGAGGTGAGAGGGAGGTCCTGTGCGCTTGGGCTTCGCCGTCAAAGTCCTGGGAGAGCCAGGCTTGCGCTCCCACGATTCCCGGCGGTGGCAGAACGGCCCGCACCTGAGCGTGAGCCTGGCCTACCTCCGCGACCTCTTCGCCTACCTGGAGCGGGCGGGCATCTCCATGTACCGCATGGCCTCTCAACTGGTCCCCTACGCCACCCACCCCGAGATGCCCGCGTTCCACGGCCAGGTGGAGGAGTGTGCCCGGGAACTGGCCGCCTTGGGGGAGAAAGCCCGGGCCCTGGACCTGCGCCTTTCCTTTCATCCCTCTCAGTACGTGGTCCTCAACGCGCCCGACGAGGCCCTGGCCGCGCGCGGCATGGCCGAGGTGGAGGTCCAGGCCCGGGTGCTGGAGGCCATGGGCCTGGGGCCCGAGGCGGTGGTCGTGGTGCACGTGGGGGGCCTGTACGAGGGCAGAGCGGCGGCGCGGGAGCGGTTCGCGCGCCGGGCCGAGGGCCTTTCGGCGGCGGCCCGGGCGCGCCTCGTCGTGGAGAACGACGAACGGGCCTTCTCCTTGGCCGACCTCCTCTGGATCCACCAGCGCACCGGCCTGCGGGTGGTCTTTGACTACCTCCACCACCTGAACAACCCTGGCGGCATGGACGTGGCCGAGGCCGCCCTGGCTGCGCTCCGGACCTGGCCGGCTGCCCAGACGCCCAAGGTGCACTTCAGTTCGCCCCGCACGGAGATGCGGCTGGTGAGCCAGCGGGACCCCGCAACCGGCCGCCAGGTGGAAGTCCTCCGGCCGCCCCTGTGGACCCAGCACTCAGACTACGTGAACCCCTTTGAGTTCGTCGCCTTCCTGCGGCGGATGGAGGCGGAGGGGGCGCGCCCCTTTGACGTGATGCTGGAGGCCAAGGCCAAGGACCTGGCCCTCCTGCGCCTGCGGGAGGACCTGGCGAGCCTGGCCCCCGCATGGGCGGCGCGGGTGCGGTAGGGCGGCGCGCCGAGGGCCACGCCAGGAGCAGGGGCGCACGGCCGTGCGCCCCTACTGGCCTCTCCGCAGTTGAGACCGCCAGGGATGACTCATTCTTACAGAACTCTGACAGCCTTCCGTTGTGACAGACCGTAGGGCACGCCTCCTGGCGTGTCATCTAGCGTTCGGAAGAGCCGTTAAGGTCTTCCCTTTGTAAAGACGAGTCAGCCCTGGTTGAGACCGCTGACAGGCGGCGCGCCAGGGGGCTCCCTTTGGACAAGCCCTTCCAGTTATGCTATCCTATCTTTGCACTCTGACCTGTGGGGGAGGGCGATGAGACAGGCGCTCGTGCTCTTCTGGGAGAGCCTCAAGGCGTTCTGGGAAGAGCTGTTCACCCTGGTCCTGGCGAACCTCCTGTGGTTCGCCGCGGCCTTCGGCCCGCTGGCCCTGGCGTTGAGCCTCACCTGGGTGGCCCCCCCAGAAGTGGTCTGGGTGGGGATTGTCGCCTCCCTGGTGACTGCTCCCCCGGCCACCGCCGGGCTGAACCTGCTGGCCAACGAGGTGGCCCACGGGCGCAGCGCGCCCCTCTCCCTCTTCTGGCAGGGCTTCCGGGAGTATTTCGGGCCCGCCCTGGGCGTGGGGCTCCTCAACCTGTTCCTCCTGACGGTCATCGTGTCCAACTACCTGTTCTACGGCCGCTTCTCGGGCCGGTGGGTGCCCTGGGTCCAGGGGGCATGGGCGGCGGTGGGGCTCCTCTGGACGGCCCTCCAACTGTACCTGTACCCCTTCCTTATGGAGCAGACCTCCAGGAGCGCCCTGCTCCCCTTCCGCAACGCGCTCTTCCTCACCCTGGCCACGCCCCTCCTCACGGGGACCGCGCTCGTCCTGGCAGCCCTCACCCTGGCCCTGAGCGTGGGCCTGGCCCTCCCCTTCCTGGCGGGCGGCGTGTCCCTCCTGGCCCTGTACGCCAACAAGGTCACCCTGGCCAAACTGGTGGACTTCAAGAAGGTGCGCGATCCCAAGGAGGGCGAGAGCGTCTAGGTGGCGGCTTTGGGAGGCGAAGCCATGCTCTTGCGAACGAAGATCGTCTGCACCATCGGACCTGCGAGCGAAGACCCAGCCATCCTGCGGGAACTGATCAAGGCTGGGATGGACGTGGCGCGCATCAACTTCTCCCACGGCGACCAGGCCCAGCACCAGGCCTACATGCAGGCCGTGCGTGCCGCATCCAACGAGGTGGGGAAGCCTGTGGCCATCCT
>DAOTYM010000053.1:0-5520 GCA_034434775.1 Anaerolineae bacterium
TCATCCCCAATAGAGCCTCCAGGTAGCGATGTAGGTCCACGATCTCCCATCCCACGGCGCGTTCCAGTTCCACCAGGATGTCCACATCGCTGAGGGGAGTTTGCTCTCCCCGGGTGTAGGATCCGAAGAGCCCGATCCGCCGCACGCCGAAACGGGTGCGCAACTCTCCTCTGTGCTGGGCAAGCACAGCCCGGATTTGCTCAAGGGTTTTCACAGTTCACCACCTTAGAGCGTGTAATGTCTTCCAGGCGCTCCTTCGGGTCCCTCATAGCGGAATGGCCTCCCGTAGCACCCGCTCTCGGATGCGCGCCTTGATGCCGCGGCTGCTTACAACGTCCACCTTGACCCCCAGCAGCTCTTGGAGTTCCAGCCAAAGCCCGGCGTGGTCGAGCAGGCTGCGGCCCGGCTCGAACTCAACGACCAGGTCAATGTCGCTTTCCTCGTCAGCCTCCCCACGGGCGACCGAACCGAAAACCCGCACATTGCGGGCACCATACTTGTCGCATATCCGTAGAATCTCTTCGCGCCTGGCTTTCAGCAGTTCTTCAAGCGTCATATCCACCCCCTTTCCACATGGACTTCTCCGCCCGGCGCGCTTCGGCCATTTGCTGGTGCAGTTGGACAGTGAGCCCCTGCCACCTCCTACGCTACCCCGCCTGCCGCCGCTGGCGGAAGGCCCGGATGTAGCGCATCCCGTACTCGTCCACCCCCAGGAGGAGGTCGGCCGCCAGGATGTAGGGCCGCACCTTCGCCGCATCCACGATGGGGCAGGTGACCCCCGCGGCGATGGCCATCGCCAGCAAGGCCCCGGTCAGCAGGTCCCGCTCCGGCATCCCGTACGAGACGTTGCTCGCGCCCAAGGTCTGGTTGACCCGGAACTCGCGGTTTACCCGCTCCACCGCCTCCAGGGCCACGAGCCCTGCCCTGTGGTCCGCCCCCACCGTCAGGGCCAGGCAGTCCACCAGCACGTCCTCCTGGGGGATGCCCAGGCCCGTGGCCCGCTCCAGGATGGCCCGGGCCACGCCGACGCGCCCTTCCGCATCTTGGGGGATGCCCTTGTCGCCCATGCACAGGGCGATGACGGCCGCGCCGTACTCCCGCACCAGCGGGAGGACCCGCGCCAGCGACCGCTCCTCGCCGTTGACGGAGTTGACCAAGGGCTTGGCCCCCGGGACGGCCCGCCGCAGTTCCTCCAGGGCCGCGGCCAGGGCCTCGGGGTTGGCCGTGTCAATGCAGACGGGGACGTCCACGGCCTCCACCACGGTGCGCACCGCCCGGGGCAGGAGCGCCACCTCGTCCACCCCCGCCGCGCCCACGTTCACGTCAATGATGTCGGCGCCAGCCTGGACCTGGGCCACGGCCTCCTGGGCCACCAGGCTCAGGTCACCCTCCTGCAGGGCCGCGGCCAGGCGCTTCTTGCCCGTGGGGTTGATCCGCTCGCCGATGAGGACCGTCGGGCCACCTCCGCCGATGGTCACTGTGGTCCCCTTCCCGCGCAATGTGGTCCGGACAGTGGGCTCTCTCATCGGAGTTCCTCCAAGGTTGGGATGATGTTGGCTTTCGGGCGCGGACACCCTGTGGCCGAGCCCGGTCGTGGGCGAGCAGCGCGGCTCCCGGCGCCTACCGGCCGTACCGCCCCATCAGTTCGCCCTGGGCCAGGATGTGCCCCTCCATAGCCTTGAGCAACTCGGCCTTGGTCGCTCCGGGCGGGAGGTCCAACACGGTGTCCAGGGCGTAGAGTTTGAAGAAGTAGCGGTGCTTGGGGCCCCGGGGCGGGCAGGGGCCGCCGTAGCCGACCTTGCCGAAGTCGTTCCGGCCCTGCCGCGAGCCATCGGCGAGCGTCTCCCGCTTGGGCACCCCTTCCGGGAGTCCCCGGGCCGAGGCCGGGATGCGGTAGAGGACCCAGTGGACCCACGTCCCGGCCGGGGCGTCGGGGTCGTCGCAGATGAGGGCCAGGCTCTGGGTGCCGGCTGGGGGCTCGGACCACCGCAGGGGCGGCGAGAGGTCGGGGCCATCGCACGTGTGCTGGCGGGGGATGTCGCCGCCGGGGGAAAAGGCCGGGCTTTCCACCTTCAGGGCCATCGCTGCTCCTCCTTCCGGGGGTGTGGGCGGCGTGGGCGTCGGCGTGGCTGCGCCGCAGGCTGCCAGCAGGAGCAGGGCCGCGCCGCACCCCAGGATCGCGCACCACTTCCTGCTCATTCCCGCTCCCCCTCCACGCGTGGGGCAACCAGTTCCCTCCGACAACAAGGATACCAGAAAAGGGGCGGCACGTCAACCGCAAACCACGGAGAACAGGACAGTATTTCGCTGTTCTTCACGCCTGCCCCTTTGACTTCTGCCCCCAAACGGGGTACAATACCTGCGGAGGTTGAAACGTTTCCTGCCTGTTCCGCTTGCCAGAGGATGGGTTGCCCATGTCCAAACCCGATTTGGGACCGGAAATCCTCATCCTGATTGACGGCTACTCCCTGGCCTACAGGGCTTACCACGCCCTCCCCACCGACCTGAGCACCTCCAAGGGGGAACTGACCAACGCCGTCTACGGCTTCGCCAGCATGCTCCTCAACGTGCTAAGGGACTACAAGCCCAACTACATGGCCGTGGCCTTTGACGTCGGCCCCAGTTTCCGCCACCAGGAGTTCGCCGCCTACAAGGCCCAGCGAGCGGCCACGCCGGACGAACTCACCTCCCAACTGAACCGCATTGAGGAACTGGTGGAGGCCTTCCGCATCCCCGTCTACGCCGCTGAGGGGTACGAGGCCGACGACGTCTTGGGGACCCTGGCCCGCCAGGCCGCGGAGCGGGGCCTGGATACCCTGATCGTGACCGGGGATAGGGACGCCCTCCAACTGGTCGGCCCCCACGTCCGCGTCCTCACCTCTGGGCGGCGGTTCTCCGACGTCATCCTCTACGATGAGAAGGCAGTCCGCGAACGCTTCGGCCTCGCCCCCAGCCAACTGGTGGACTTCAAAGCCCTGGTGGGCGACAAGTCCGACAACATCCCCGGCGTGCCGGGCATCGGCGAAAAGACGGCCACGCGCCTCCTCCAGCAATTCGGCTCCCTGGAGGGGATCTACGAGCACCTGGAGGAGGTTGAGCCCCCCAAGGTGCGGGAAGCCCTCTCGGCTTTCCGCGAGGCGGTGTTCCAGTACCGGCACCTGGTCACCATCGTGCAGGATGCCCCTGTGACCCTGGACCTGGAGCGGTGCCGCACCGGCCAGTACGATGTGGAGCGGGTGAAGGCCCTCTTCCGCGACCTGGAGTTCCGCACCCTGCTGGACCGCCTCCCCGCGCCCCCGAAGGAGGCGGCCGGGCCTGCCCAACTGCGCCTCTTCCCCCAGCCGGCACCGAAGCCCCAGCCGGCGCGCGTGGAAGGGGCGGGCCTCGCCTACGAGACGGTGACGCAGCCCGAAGCCCTGCGCAGGTTGGCCGAACGCCTCCGGGGCGGCCCCTTCGCCTTTGATACGGAGACCGACAGCACCGACCCCCTGCGGGCGCGCCTGGTGGGCCTCTCCCTGGCCGTGGCCCCGGGCCAGGCCTGGTACCTGCCCGTGGGCCACACGGAAGGCCCCAACCTCCCCCTGGAGGCGGTGCGGGAGCACCTGGGGCCGGTCCTTGGGGACCCCCAGGTCCCCAAATACGCCCACCACGCCAAGTACGACATGGAAGTGCTGGCCCGGCACGGCCTCCCCGTGCGGGGGCTGGCCTTTGACACCATGCTCGCCGAGTGGCTCTGCAACCCCAGCAGCCAGAACCTGGGCCTGAAGAACCTGGCCTGGGTGCGCTTGGGCGAAGAGATGACCACCATCACCCAACTCCTGGGCAAGGGGAAAGAGCAGACCACCATGGACCGTGTGCCGGTGGCCGAAGCGGCCCCCTACGCCTGCGCCGATGCCGACATGACCTTCCGTCTGGTGCCCCTCCTGGAGAAGGAACTGGAGGAGAAGGAACTCACCGCCCTCTACAGGGATGTGGAACTGCCGCTGGTGGACGTCCTCATGGCCATGGAGTGCAACGGCATCCTCCTGGACGTCCCCTACCTGCGCCAGATGGCGGAGGAACTGGCGGAGCGGCTGCGGGACCTGGAGGCGCGCATCTACGAGTTGGTGGGCTACGCCTTCAACGTGAACTCCCCGGCCCAACTGGGCGAGGCCCTCTTTGAGCGGCTGCACCTGCCCCGCCAGGGCCTGCGCAAGACCCAGGCCGGCCACTACTCCACGTCGGCCGAGGTCCTGGAGAAACTGCGGGGCCTCCACCCGGCGGTGGACCTCATCCTGGAGCACCGCCAGATCGCCAAGATCAAGTCCACCTACGTGGATGCCCTGCCGGAACTGGTCAACCCGGAGACCGGCCGGCTCCACACCTCCTACAACCAGACCGGGACCGTCACCGGGCGCCTTTCCTCCAGCGAGCCCAACTTGCAGAACATCCCCATCCGCACCGAACTGGGCCGGCGCGTGCGCCGGGCCTTCCGGGCCGAGGAAGGGTGGCTCTTCCTCAGCGCCGACTACTCCCAGGTGGAACTGCGCATCGTGGCCCACGTCTCCCAGGACCCGGCCATGCTCCAAGCCTTCGCCCGCGGCGAGGACATCCACGCCAGCACCGCAGCCGCCATCTACGGCGTCCCCTTGCAGGCGGTCACCCCGGAGATGCGCCGCGTGGCCAAGACCGTCAACTTCGCCATCACCTACGGGGCCACCGGCTTCGGCGTGGCCCAGCAGAGCGACCTGACGCCGGAGGAAGGGGCGAAACTCGTGGAGGCCTACTACCGCACCTACCCCAGGGTGCGGGACTACGTGGAGCGCACCAAGAAGATGGCCCGCGAACAGGGGTACGTGCAGACCCTCCTGGGGCGGCGCCGCTACTTCCCGGAGTTCCGGGCTACGGAGCGGGTGCACCGCAACCGCCTCAACGCGGCCTACCGCATGGCCATCAACGCCCCCATCCAGGGAACGGCGGCGGACATCATCAAACTGGCCATGATCCGCCTCCACAGGGCCCTCCGGGAGCAGGGCCTCCGCACGCGGATGACCCTCCAGGTCCACGACGAACTGGTCTTTGAGGTCCCAAAGGACGAACTGGCGCGCGTCGCCCCCCTGGTGCGGGAGATCATGGAAGGGGCCTTCCCCTTGGATGCGCCCCTCAAGGTGGATATGAAAGTCGGAGCCAACTGGGAGGAGATGGACCCCCTATGACCGTCGTCGCAGAGCCTCCGAAGTCCCAGATCGCCTCCCTCGTGCGCCGCGCCCTGGAGGCCGCCCAGAGGGCCGGCCGTCTGCCCCCCGCGCCGGTGGACGAGATCCCCGTGGACCGTCCCCGGCAGGCCGAGCGAGGGGATTACGCGACCCCCGTGGCGCTGCAACTGGCCTCGTCCATGCGGATGCCTCCCCTGCGCATCGCTGAGGCCCTCGTGGCTCACCTGCCGCCTTCGGAGATGCTGGAGAAGGCCGAGGCCTGTCCGCCCGGCTTTGTGAACTTCACCCTGAGCACGCGGTGGCTTGCCCAGCAAGTGGAGGTGAT
>DAOTYM010000054.1:0-8153 GCA_034434775.1 Anaerolineae bacterium
CTGCGGCACAACTCCTCGGTCGCTCTAATCAGGCTTGTGGTAGCCCAGTACCCATCCTCCCGTAACTCCTCCGGGTATCCATCGTAGACAACCGCCAGGACCACCCCGTCGCGGTGGATCACCTCGCCTCCGTCCTCCATGCGGAAAACCTCCAGGTCCATCGTGCACCTCCCTTCGTGTGTGTGTGCCCCTGTGCCTGGGCCAGGGGCTATAGCAAGTTGTCCACCGGGCCCGCCCGGTCGTGGGCGGCCCGTAAGTCGCCCTCGGTCTGGGCTAGGTAACGCTTGAGGATATCTATGTCTGCGTGCCCCATCAACTTTCTGAGGCTATGCACGTCCATCCCCGCCCGCAGGGAAAGCAGGGCGAAGGTCCGCCTGAAGGCGTGTGGGCTGGGGGCGGGCACGCCCGCAGCCTTGGCCCGGCGGTGCAACATCCCACGCAGGCCCCAGTAGGTCAGGCGTCGCCCGTCCACCGTCACCCACAGGGGGGCGTCCGGGCCCGCCCCGGCCCGGTGCCGCAGGTAGCGCGCCAGTTCCCGCCGGGCCTTCGCCCTAGGAACACGGTCCGGGCCTTCCTGCCCTTGCCCCAGCGCACCAGGATCGCCCCGGTGTCCAAGTCCACGTCGCCCAGGTTCAGCGCGAGAAACTCACCGGCCCGGCAGCCGGTGTCCAAGAGGGCCAGCAGGATAGCCCGGTCCCGGTCGCCTACAAACGTCTTGCGTTCGCAGGTCTGGAGCATGGCTTGCAGGTCGCGCAAAGGGACTGGCTCTAGGGGCTGCTGAGGCAGTTTCGGGGGGCGCACCCGCTGCATGGGGTCGGCGTCTATCTCTCCCTCAGCCGTCAGGTAGCGAAAGAAGGTCTTGAGCACCCGATAGGCTTGGTGCACACCGCCAGGATTGTGGCCTTGCTCTTGTAGGTGGGCCAGGAAGGACCGCAAGTCCTGGGCGGTTACGTCTTGCGCCTCCAGGCGCGTTGTCCAGCCTTGGAAGGCCCGCAGGTTTTGGCGGTAGATACGCAGGGTGTTGGGGGAGAGGCCCCGCGCCTTACAGTCGGCCAGGAAGTCCTGGACTTCCCAGGCGAGGGGCAACTGGGGGAGGACTTTAAGGGAAAGCGCTTGGTCTCTTTCCGTTGCAGGCATAGCAAAGACCCTCCTTCACCACTACCCCTAGTGGCATGGAGGGCCTTTGCACACTATATCTTGTGGTCAGGAGCCACCCTGGGGACTTGAACCCCAAACCTAACGCTTACGAAGCGCTTGCTCTGCCGATTGAGCTAGGGTGGCTCGGCAACTATCATTATACCCAGCCACGCCCTTTGGGTCAAACCCCAGGGCGCGGCCTGGGCCTCCCTATACCCGGGTCACGTAGGAGCCGTCCCGCGTGTCCACGCGGATGACGTCCCCCACCTCCACGAAGAGGGGCGTCTCCACCTTGAGCCCCGTCTCCACCGTCACCTGTTTGGTGGCCCCGGTTGCCGTGTCGCCAGCAAACCCCGGCTCCGCCTCCACCACCTCCAGGTCCACGGTCGTGGGCAACTCAATGTCAATGGGCTCCCCCTCGTACAGGGAGAGTTCCAGTTCCAGCCCTTCCTTGAGGAAGTTCACCGCCTCGCCCAGCACCGCAGCCGGGAGGGGGATCTGCTCAAACGTCTCCGTATCCATGAAGTAGTACTGGTCCCCGTCGCGGTACAGGTACTGCACCATCCGGTGGTCCAGCCGCACATCCTGGAACCGGTCGCCGGAGAGGAACGTCCGCTCCACCGTCGCCCCCGTGCGCAGGTTGCGCAACGTGGTGCGGACGAACGCGTTGCCCCGGCCAGGCTTGTGGTGCTGGTAGGAAAGCACCTTGTAGAGTTCCCCATCCAGGAGGAAGGTCGTCCCCTTGCGCAGTTGCGTCGCCGTGATCATCTCATCCCTTCTCCCGGGCCCCGGGCCGTACCCCGGCCCCCCAGGGCCTTCGCCAAGACCTTGTATCCAGCCGGCATTATACGCACCGCGCCCAGCGCTGTCAAAATGGGACTGCCTTGGGAGAAAAGGGGCGACCTCACAGGCGGATAGCCTTCCAGCGGCCGCGGCGGAAGGACCAGGCCATGAGGGCGGCCCGCGCTGCCCAGTCCAGCGCCGTGCCCAACCAGACGCCCGCAAGCCCCCACCCGAAGGTGATGGCGAAGAGGTACACCACTGGCACCCGGAAGAAGAGGACCCCCGCCGCGCTGACCCACATGGGGGTGCGGGTGTCGCCCGCACCCCGCGTGGCGCCCGCCAGGACCATGAGCACGGCCAGCGAGGGCTGCTCCAGCGCGCTGATACGCACGGCCAGGCCCGCCAGGTCCAGGACCTCGGGCGTGGCCCCGAACACCGTGACCAGTGCCCGCCCGAAGAGGGCGAAGACAAGGCCCAAGGCGGTCATGATCTGGAGGGCCAGGCGCAGAGTGCGGCGCGCCCCTTTCTCGGCGATGTCCACCTTGCCCGCGCCCAGGGCCTGCCCAACGAGGGTGGCGCTGGCCACCCCCAGGCCCAGCCCCGGCATGAAGGAGATGGACTCCACCTGCACCGCCACCTGGTGCGCGGCCAGGGAGACCGTCCCCAAAGCCGAGACCACCCGCATGAAGATGAGGGAGCCCACCCGCTGGATCAGCTGTTCGCCCGCGGCCGGGAGGCTCAGGCGCACCATGGTGCGGACCAGGCGGCCATCCCAGGCGAAGACCTCTCGCCAGGGAACGCGGATGGCAGAGCGGCCCCCCAGGAGCACCCCCAGGCACAGGAGGCCGCCGAGGAACCGGGCCGAGGCCGTGGCCATCCCCGCGCCGGCCAGGCCCAGGGCTGGCACGGGACCCGGGCCGAAGATGAGGGCGTAGGCGGCGATGACGTTCCAGACGTTCATGATGCCGGTGATCCACATGGGGGTGCGGGTATCCCCCGCGGCCCGCATGACGCCGTTGAGGGCCAGGATGGGCAGGCCCAACACCGAGGTGGTCAGGATCCAGTGGAGGTACACCGTCCCCAGGCGCACCACCTCGGCTTCCGCCCCCATGAGCACAAAGTAGGGTTCTGTCAGGGGCCAGGCCAGGGCCACGGCACCCAGGGCCACGAGGAGGCTCAGGGAGATGGCCTGGCCGCCCACCCGTTCGGCGCGGCGGTAGTCCTGCGCGCCCCAAGCGCGGGCCACCAGGGGGATGATCCCCAGGGACAGGGCTGTGAAGAAGGAGTTGAGGACAAAGATGAGCAGGCCCCCCAGCGACACGGCGGCCAGGGCAGCCGGGTCGCCCAGCCAGCCGATGAGGAGGGTGTCCGCCAGGAAGACCATGGTCACCAGGAGGTTCTCCACCACTGCCGGCAGGGCCAGGTCCACGATGGTATGGGTCAGCCCCTCCTCCGAAAGGTCCAGGGCCTTCCGAGGGGAGAGGGCTCCGGTGAGAGCGTCTTTGGCTTGCATCTTCAGGTGTGGCATCTCCTCACGGTTTCCATCCTGCCTTGCTGGTGCCGTCAATGGACGAGGGGAGTGGGTCAACGAAAGGCTTACGCCCGCGCCGGGCCCATCCGTTGGCGGCTCCCTTCACCGAGAGCGGCCCTTGCGCCCGGCGAGGGCCGCCCCCGCGGCTGCGGCCAGGTCCCGCAGGGCGATCCACAGGCGGAACCCCACGGCGATGGCCGAAGCCACGGAAAGCGGACAGAGGGTCCCCAAGAGGGCCGTCATCACCCCCTCCCGCACGCCCAAGCCCAGGGGCACGAAGAAGACCACAAACCCCACGGCCCAGGCTCCGGCAAAGGTGCCCACCAGGGCCGGCAAAGCCTCCCAAGGAAAGGGGTACAGCGCCCGGGCGAAGCAGAAGAACGCCACGCCCACCAGCACCCGCGCCGCCAGGTGCAGCCCGAAGAGGGCCAGGACCTGCCCGTACCGCAGCCCCAGACGCACCGGCGGTCGCCCTGCCAGGTGCAGGGCGGCGTTCACGGCCCGTTCCACCACCGGGGGGTACAGGGCCAGGAGGCCGAGGGGCACGAGGGCCGCCAGGACGCCGTATTGCCGCAGCGCCGGCCCGCCGGGCCAGAAGAGGAGCGAGAGGAGGAACACGGCCACGGCTGCCACCGTCTGCGTGGCCATCTCCAGGGCCACGCTCACCCCGCCCTGGAGGAGGCGCATCCCCTCGCGGCTCCCCACGGCCATGCGCGCCAGGGCATCCCACGTTCCGCCGGGCAGGTAGCGGGCGATCTGCGTCAGGAGCCACACCCGCACAGCCTGGCCCCAGGCGATCCGCTCCCCCAGGTAGCGCAGGGAGAGGGCCCAGATGCCAGCCAGGAAGGCCAGGTGCAGGAGGAGGAGGGGGAAAGAGGCCAGGAGGGGGAGGGGGTCTACTCGCCAGGGCAAGGCCCGCACCTGCGACCAGTTGGCCGCCAGGCTCCGGCCCCAGAAGAAGGCGATGAGGAGGACCACCCCCCAGCCCACAGCCCGCCGCACCCAGGGGCGGCCCAGCGCCCGGAGCCCTCTCCGCACCCAGGGGAGCGGGGCCAGAGCGTCCCGTGCCTCCGAAGGGCTCATAGATAGCCCAACCCCTGCAGGCGTTCCTCAATGGTCCGGGCTTCCTCTTCGGAATAGCCGTCCTCCCGGCGGGGCAGGGCCTGGCCTTCGCCTTCCTCCACGAAGCGCACAGGCCGTTCCCGAAGGTAGGCCTCGGTGAAGAGGTCCCGCAGGACCCGGCCGTCCATGGACGAAGGGACTGCTTCCCCCAGCGCGTGGAGGATCGTGGGGGCCATGTCCACGATGCTTGCCCCGGTGAGGGGGCCGGGGCGCACGTTCCGCCCCCAGGCGAGGAGCACCCCCTGCATGTCGTGCTGGCCGGAGATGTCGGCCACGAAGAGCATCTCGCCCTCGTCCACATGGGCCACGACGCCCTTCTTCCGGCGGCGCCAGTCCACGGCGGCCACGTGGTACCGCGGGTCCAGGAGGCCCAC
This sequence comes from Anaerolineae bacterium, assembly GCA_034434775.1. Lineage (GTDB taxonomy): Bacteria > Chloroflexota > Anaerolineae > DTPP01 > DTPP01 > DAOTYM01. Next base: position 4,948 of record DAOTYM010000054.1, read on the forward strand.
CACGTCGGGAGCCAGGTCCAGGTACGGACCGTGGTACAGTTCCTCCCGCCGGTAGACGGCCTCAAAGAGGGGCTGACCGGTCCTGGGGTCCCGCAGGCCCTGCAGGCCGGCGATGAGGTCCTCCCGCAAGGCCTCGTACTCCCGCCCTGGCTCCACGATCCCGCCCGGCTCCCGGCCCCGCAGGTTCACATAGAGGTTGCCCATGGTCCCCACGGCGTAGGCGCGGGTACGGGACCAATCCACGCCCTGGAAAGCCATGGCCGAATGGAGCCGCCCCTTGAGGCCGGGCAGGATCTGGAAGGCTCGCTCCTTGAGGTTGCCGAGCCAGGGGACGTCCAGCAACCCCGCCCCTCGCCGCAGGAGGCGCGGAAGCCACCTCTCTCCCTCCATGTGCAGGTATCCCTCTTCTGCCAGCCACTGGTTGAGGTACAGCGCGCCGGTCAGAGGGCCGAAGCCGTGGTCGGAGACGAGGAAGACCGTCGTTTCGTCGTCGGCCAGTTCCCGGAGCAGGCGGCCGATGGCCGCGTCTATCTGGCGGTAGGTCTCCAGGATGACGTCGCCCCGGCGGGCCGCGCCCTCGGGCGTGTAGAGGGGGTGCGTCGGGTCCATGTACTTCCAGAACTTGTGGGAAACGCGGTCCGGCGCGCCGTAGACCACGGCCAGGAGGTCCCAGGGCCGGGTGGCGGCCAGGTACAGGGTGGCCTCGGTGCGCAGGCGGGTCATTTCCTGGATCTGCCCGAGGAGGAGGTCCTCCGTGGCCGGGTCCAGGCGGCCCCGCTCAATGTCCACGTTGATGATGTAGCCGCCGATGGCCCGCTCCAGTTCCTGGTACAGGCCGTCGGGGTAGGTGAAGCGGCTCTGGACGCCCGGCGACAGGAGGCAGCCGATGAGGACGCCGTGGACCGGCTCTGGGGGATAGGTCATGGGCACGTTGATGGCGATGACGGGCCGCCCCCGGTCGCTCAGGATGCGCCAGAGGGTGCGGGCCCGCTGGTGGCGGGCGTTGACGTACTCCAGTTGGTAGGTGCCGGGCACCCGCTGCACGAAGCCGTAGATGCCGTGCTTGCCGTTCTGCACGCCGGTGGCGAAGGAAGCCCAGGCCTGCTCCGAGGAGGGCTGGATGGTGGAGCGCAGGTCGCCCCAGGCCCCCTCCCGCAGGAGGCGGGCCAGGTGAGGGAGGTGCCCTGCCTCAGCCCAGGGACGGATGAGGCGGAAGGTAGCCCCATCCAGCCCGATAGCGAGGACGCGACGGGCAGGGCGCGCGGGGTGTTCGTTCGCGTGCATGGGTGAACCGAACCTCCACGCCGCGGCCGGGTCCTTCCCAGCCGCGGCGACCGTGGGATTCTAGTGGACGGAAGGGCCTTTGTCAAGGAAGGCCGGGCCGCTGCCCCATCACCCAGAAGGGGGATTCCCCGGCACGCGGAGGATACCTCGGGCGCTTCCCAGCCCCTCAATCTACACCCTCCGCCCTCCGCCCTCCGCCCTCTGCCATTCGCCATCTGCCATTCGCTGTCCGCCATATGCCATCCGCCATATGCCATTACGCTATCTACCTTGCCCCGCCTGGCAGCGAGGGCAGAAGTACGTCCCTCGGCCCCCCACCACCGCCCGCACCACCGGCGTGCCGCAGCGCGGACAGGGCTCCCCCGCCCGCCGGAAGACCCGCAGGAGAGCCTGGTGCTCGCCCGGCGAACCATCCGGCCGGCGGTAGGCGGAGAGGGTCGTCCCGCCGTTCGCGATGGCCGCTGCCAGCACCTCCTGCAGGGCCCCGTGCAGGCGCTCCACCTCTCCCTCCGTGAGGGACCCTGCCGGCCGGCACGGATGGATCCCCGCCAGGAACAGCGCCTCGTCGGCGTAGATGTTCCCCACCCCGGCCAGGAAACGCTGGTCCAGGAGCAGGGGCTTGATGCGGACGCGGCGCCCCGCCAGGCGCGCCCGGAAGGCCTCCACGGTGAAGGTGGGGTCCAGGGGCTCCGGGCCCAGGCTTCCCAACACCTCGGCCGGGTCCTGCACCAGCCACAACCGGCCGAACTTGCGCGGGTCCACAAAGCGCAGGTCCCGCCCGTCGTCCAACCGGAGGACCGCCCGCAGGTGGACCGGGGCTGGCTCCTCGGGCCTCCCCAAGAGCAGGCGGCCGCTCATGCGCAGGTGGACGAGGAGCCACCACCCGTCCGAGAGGCCCAAGGTGAGGACCTTGCCCCGCCGCCCGAGAGAGGTGATCTCGCGCCCCACCAGGTCCCGGCAGAAGGCTTCCGGCGTCGGGCGGGCCACGCTGCGCGGCCAGAGGACCTGGGCCTCCACCACCCGGCGCCCCACCACCTCGGGCCGGAGCATGCGGGCGACGTTCTCCACCTCAGGCAGTTCCGGCATCCCCGTCCTCCTCCAGCGCAGGCTCCTGCACCTCCCCCAGGCACTCCTCCACCAGGGCCTCGGCGTCCGGGGTGGGCCCTTCCCACCCCTTGGCCAGGTGCGCCAGGAACTCCTCGTTCCCTGCCGGCCCCCTCAGGGGCGAAGGGATGAGGCCCAGGGGGACGAACCCGGCCTCCTGCGCCGCCTTCAACACCTCCCGGAGCACCTGGCGGTGCACGCGGCGGTCCCGCACCACGCCTCCCTTCCCCACCTGCCGCGGGCCAGCCTCAAACTGGGGCTTGACCAGGGCGATCACGTGCCCAACGGGCTTGAGGACCCGGGAGGCCGCAGGGAGGACCAGCCTCAGCGAGATGAAGGACACGTCCACTGTCACCAGGTCCACCGGCTCCGGCAGGGCTTCCAGGTAGCGGACGTTGGTCCGCTCCATGACCACCACGCGGGGGTCCTGGCGCAGGGCCCAGGCCAGTTGGCCGTAGCCCACATCCAGGGCGTAGACGCGGGCCGCGCCCGCCTGGAGGAGGCAGTCGGTGAACCCGCCGGTGGAGGCGCCGAAGTCGGCCGCCACCGCACCCCGGACCGGCACGGCAAACCGCCGCAGGGCCGCCTCCAGTTTGAGGCCCCCGCGGCTCACGTACTTGGGGGTTGCCACTACCTCCACCTGGGCCTCGCGGGGGACGAGGTGGCCGGGTTTATCGGCCACCTGGCCCTCCACCCGCACCTCCCCCGCCAAGATCCACCGGCGCGCCTGCTCGCGGCTCGGGGCCAGGCCCCGTTCCACCAACAGGAGGTCCAGCCGGACCTTGCCCGTGCGGCGGCCTTCGTCCGGCACCTTCCTC
>DAOTYM010000055.1:0-2100 GCA_034434775.1 Anaerolineae bacterium
GCAGACGCGGTGCGAGTCGTCCATGCCCAGGTGCTTGGCCATGACGGCGTTGGCCCAGGCCGCCCCTTCTACGGTGCTGCGCCGGCCATCGGCGATCAGCGTCGCTTCGTCCCCAGGTTGCATCGTCGCCGCGTATTCCACCGCGAGGCGTCCCAGGCGGGTGGGGTATCCCCCCAGGGCAGTGCCCAGGGTATCCAGCACCACTTGGCGGGCCCGGGTGACCGTCAGGTCGGTCAGGTCTTCAAACTTGAGGTTCGCGGCATAGGCCGCCACGCGCTGCGCTGCTGTGAGGGTATGCACTTCAGAAGCCTGAATCGTTTCCATCGCTCTCCCAACCTTGCTCAGCCTGCTCACCGGTCCAACAACAGGTGGTACCGATGGGCGCTGTGCGGCGAAAGGCGCACCGCGCCTTCCGGCGTGACCAGGAAGTTATCGGAGATCAGGAACCCCCGGTTGTTCTCCAGAACCGTGCCCGGATGGAAGGAGAGGACCATGTTGGCCTTCAGGATAAAGTCGGGGGCACCCTCGGAACTGGGGCCATCGCTCCCGTCCAACCCCGTGCTGTGGCAGTCTGGCGTGTGCTTGCCGGCTACGGGGAAGCCCAGGTCCCTCAGGGTTTGGTCGTTCGCCTCCGAGATCAGGCGCAGGGGGTTGCCCGGCTTGGCCACGGCTGCCGAAGCGTCCACGGCCGCCAGGTAGCCGTCCAGCATGGCCTGCACGTCGTCTGGGAGTTCGTGGAACGAGAAGATGGTGGTCATCTCCGTCCAATAGCCCCACGGCGACTCGTAGACGATCTCAAAGTTGATGATGTCGTCTTCCTTCATCCTCAGGTCCTTGGGCGTTGGCACGGTGTAGGGGGTGAGGTCCAGGGAGAGCTTCGTGCGCCCCCAGAACGCCCCCTGGGCTTTGATGAAAGCCTCCGTCGCCGCACACACATCCCAGTACCGAGCCCCCACGTGCGCATGGTCGCGGAAGACGTCCATGGCCGCGTCCAAGATGGCCCCGTTCTGCTGGATGGCCTCCAGTTCAAAGGGCGTCTTGATCTGGCGGATGGCGTTGTACTCGCTGGTGAGTTCCACCAGTTCAAACCCCTCCAGCGCCCGGGCGAACTTGCGGTACTGGCTCATGGAGAGGAGTTTGTCCATGTTGACCATGCCGATGCGGCGGCTCTTCTCGGCATACTGCTTGGCCAACTGGGCTGTGCGCCCCACCACGTCGTCCGGCGCCTCCACCCGGGCCGGATCCGTGGTGGTCTCGTTGCGGGTCCAGACCGCCTGGTACGAACTCCAGATCTCCACCCAGGGGTCCGGGTCCTCCTGCCCAAGGACCACGTAGGCGTCTCCACCCCAGAGGTGGGCATTGGTGATGTACCGGATGGCCCCCAGGGCACCGGGCGCGCCTCCTCCGATGACGATGAGCGCCTCCACATCTTTTTCCCGCATCATGTCCTGGATGCGCTTGATCCGCTGCGCGACGTCCTTCTTCAAGGCCTTGTGGGTCAGCATGGTTATCCTCTCTTCGTAGTGTCTATCTCCTGCGCCAGACCGCGCAGGTCCCGGATGGCCGAACTCTGTGGGAGCAAGGCCTTCAAAGCGCGAACTCAAAGGGTTGTCCGAACGCGAACTCCGTACCCACCCCCTTCTCTCTGGCTGCCCGGTAGAGCCACGTCCCCACCGCCACGTCCTCCACGCCCGTGCCGCCGGAGAGGAAGAGGGTCCACAACGTATCCTCCTCCCGGCCCGGCACCCGGCCAGCCACGACTTCTCCCAGGTCTCCGTGGATGTCGGAAGGCTTCATCAGGCCCTTCTGGATGGGGATGAGGATTTCCCCTTGTTCGCTGAGGGCCTGTTTCCACTCGTCCACGATGATGCGGCTCCTGAGGACCACGTACTCGTCAATCTCGCGGGCCCAGGGGTAGTGGGCCCCCATGGCGTTGATGTGGATGGGCCGCTCCTCCAGCAGGTAGCCGTCAAAGACTGGCTCTGGCGAGGTGGTGATGGTGGTGACGATGTCCGCCCCCCGCAGGGCTTCCGCAGGCGAGGCAGCGGGGACCACCTCAATCCCCAGTTCTTCCGACATGGCACGGCAGAACGCCTCCCT
>DAOTYM010000056.1:0-5356 GCA_034434775.1 Anaerolineae bacterium
GGGCTCCAGGTTGACGTTGGTCATGCGGATGAGCGGGATGCGGTTCCAGCCGTCGGCCCGCATGCAGCCGTTGCTGGGGAGGCCCAGGAGCGCGGCCGTCTCCCGGGACATGAGGTAGCCCACGAAGAGGCCCTCCCGCACCAGGGGCGTCCTCTGGGCGGGCACGCCTTCGTCGTCGTAGCCGAAGGTCCCCAGGCCCCCGGGGATGGTGGCGTCGGCGGTGATGTTCACGATCTCCGAGCCGTAGCGGAAGGTCCCCCGTTTGTCCAGGGTGAGGAAACTGGTGCCGGCGAAGGAGGCCTCGGTCCCGAGGACGCGGTCCAGTTCCGCCGGGTGGCCGCACGACTCGTGCACCTGCAGGGCCAGTTGGGTGGCGTCCAGGATGATGGTGGTCACGCCGCTCGGGCAGGGCGGGGCCGTGAGGAGGCGCACGGCTTCCTCCCCCACCCGGGGGGCATGCCCCACGAGGTCCAGCGCCTCCACCAGTTCGTAGCCCTTGGTGGCCTGGTGCCGGCCGAAGGAGTTGGGGTAGGACCGCTTCTGCACGTCGTCGGGGCCGACGGCGATGGCCTCCAGGCCGGCCCCGGTCTCGGTGATCTCCTGCTCAATGAAGGCCCCCTCGGTGTTCCCGAAGACCTTGCGCTCCCGCTGGCATTCCAGGCTGGCCTTGGCCACGCGCACCTCCGGGGCCTGCTGCATGGCGCGGCTCGCCTCCACGAGGAGGGCGACCTTGCGCTCCAGGGGGACGGCGAAGGGGTCCACCTGCACCGGGGTGCGGTAGGTGGCCACGTGGGTCACGGGCGGGCCCAGGTGCACGGGCTGCCGGCCGGGGACCCGGGCGCTGGCCCGCGCGATCTGGACGGCGAGGGCCGTGACCCGGTCCACCTCTGCCGGCTCCAGGCGGGCGCTGGAGGCGAACCCCCACGCCCCGTTGACCAGGACGCGCACCCCGAAGCCCAGGCTCTCGTCCTCCGAGAGGCCCTCCACAGCGCCGTTCTTGACCTCAACGACCTGGGTCCTGCGGTGCACGATGCGCACGTCGGCGTACCACGCCCCGCGCACCAGGGCCAGGTTGAGGGCCCGCTCTACAAGGTCCCGCAAGGTTGTGCCTCCTCGCCTTGGTGGGTGCCCAACCCCCCGCCCTCGGAGGCCAGGGCGCATCTTGACCCGAAGGGCAAAGGGGAGTACAATACGGCCGACGGGATGGGAAGCACCCTATCCCCTTTCCAAGACGCAGAATCCGCTCCAGAGGTGCGGGAATGCCGATCTACGAGTACCGGTGTGACCAGTGCGGCGCGGAATTCCAGGAACTGCGGCCCATGGCTCAGGCCGACGCGCCGATCCGCTGTCCGAAATGCGGGAGCGAAGCGACCCATCGCATGCTCTCGCTCTTTGCCGCGCACAGCCGCTCTTCCAGCGGCGAGACCGTCTCGGTGGGCGGCTCCAGCGGCTGCAGCACCTGCAAGGCTACCAGTTGTGCCGGGTGCAGCCGGTAGGCTGCCCGTGCTCCCTGGCACCCCAGACGTCCCCAGCGCCGGGCGACGCCCTACCCATCCCGCGCTGGGGGCGTTGCGTATCCGGCGTGCAAGCCTACCACATTTTGCGGAGGGAGGCAACTGGAATGGACCTGTTTGAAAAGTGCCGTCAGTTCACCATCGTCCGCGAGGCCCAGGCGCAGGGCATCTACCCCTACTTCATCCCCCTGTCCGACACGGAGGGCACCGAGGTCGTCATCAACGGCAAGCGCCTCATCATGATCGGCTCCAACAACTACCTGGGCCTGACGACGGACCCCCGGGTGCGGGAAGCGGCCATTGAGGCCACCCGCCGCTACGGGACCAGTTGCACTGGCTCCCGCTTCCTCAACGGCACCCTGGAACTGCACAAGGAACTGGAGGCCCGCCTGGCCCGCTTCGTGGGGAAGGAGGCTGCCCTGGTCTTCAGCACTGGCTTCCAGACCAACCTGGGGACCATCTCGGCCCTGGTGCAGCGCGGCGATTACGTCATCACCGACAAGGAAGACCACGCCAGCATCATTGACGGCTGCCGGCTCTCCTACGGCCAGATGAAGCGCTTCCTCCACAACGATATGGATAGCCTGGAGCACGTCCTCAGGGCGCTTCCCGCCGATGCGGGCAAGTTGGTGGTGGTAGACGGCGTCTTCAGCATGGGCGGGGATATCGCCCCCCTGCCCGACCTGGTGGCCCTGTGCAAGAAGTACGGTGCCCGCCTGATGGTGGACGATGCCCACTCCGTGGGCGTCCTGGCCGACGGCCGGGGCACGGCGGCCTACTTCGGCCTCACCGACGAAGTGGACCTCATCATGGGCACCTTCAGCAAGTCGTTTGCCTCCCTGGGCGGGTTCATCGCGGGTGACGAGCAGGTCATCCACTACATCCAGCACTTCGCCCGCTCCTTCATCTTCAGCGCCAGCATTCCCCCGGCCAACGCGGCGGCAGCCCTGGCCGCGCTGGACATCATTGAGAAGGAGCCGGAGCGCTGCCACCGGGTCCTGGCCATCGCCGAGCGGATGCGCAAGGGGTACCAGGAACTGGGGTTTGACACTGGCAACAGCCAGACGCCCATCATCCCCATCATCCTGGGGGACGATATGCTCACCCTCTTCGTCTGGCGCAACCTCTTTGAGGCTGGCGTCTACACCAACCCGGTGATCCCGCCCGGCGTTCCGCCCAACAAGTCGCTCCTGCGCACCAGTTACATGGCCACCCACACAGACGAGCAGATGGACCGCGTCCTGGAGGCCTTCAGGTGGGTGCGGGAGGTGATGGAACTCTGAGGCCCAAGGGGGATGGGTGCACCACGCACGCCAGGAAGGGCGCGCGCTGACGGTCTGGCGGGGAGCCGACAGCGGACGGGCCCTCAGTGCTGCGCCACAGCGATCTTGGGCGAGCGGCACCGGGACCTCAGCCCCCTCTCCCCCTGCACGGGAACCCAGCGCCTCGCCCGAGCGTCTATTCAGCGTGGTGAAGGGAAAGGCGGCTGCCTTTCCCGGAAAGGCATCCCAGGCAACACACGTGTGGAGGAACGCCATGTTGCGCAGCAAGAGAGTCCTGGTCCTCGGAAGCATCCTCGTGGTCGCCGCGCTCCTGGTGGGCGGATGCACGGCTGCGAAAGCGCTTCCCGGCCCCGCGGTGGCCTCGGCCCAGACAGCCCAGGGGGAGGGCAACTCCGATTCCAACCCGCGCCTCCTGAGCGTCAACGGAACCGGCACGGCCACAGGCACCCCGGACGTGGTCTACGTGGAACTGGGGGTGGACATCAAGTCGCCCTCGGCTTCGGAGGTGTTGGAGGAAAGCACCACCCGCATGGCCAAGGTCATGGAGGCCCTCGCCAAGTTGGAGGTGGAGAAGAAGGACATCCAGACCGTGGCCTACAACATGTGGGTGGAGGAAGTGTATGACAAAGAGGGCAACCCCACGGGCGAGCGGGTCTACCACGTGGTGCACCGGGTCCAGGTGACGGTGCGGGACCTGGAGAAGGTGGGCACGGTGCTGGAGAAGGCGCTGGACGCCGGAGCCAACACCGTGGGCGGCATCCAGTTCAGCGTGGAGGACCCCACAGCCCTCCAGAAGGAGGCCCGGGAGAAGGCCATCGCCAACGCCAAAGCCAAGGCTCAGCAACTGGCAGAAGGGCTGGGCGTCACGCTGGGCCCGCCCCAGTCCATCAGCGAGTTCGGCTTTGTGACGGCCCCCGTGGTGGTCAAGGGCATGGAGATGGCAGGCGTTGGCGGGGGCGGGGCTGGGCCAGTCCCGGTCAGCCCGGGCCAACTCACCGTGACGGTGGAGGTATCCGTCTCCTGGATCATCCAGTGAGCCTGGAGTTCGCTCCAAGGGCAATCAAAGGGGAGCGGGCGGGAGAAAGGTTCCTCGCCCGCTCCCCCCTTTCCCCCCTTTTCGGGGCCCGGCGCTTCCTCAGGGCGACTGCCCCGTCCGCGTGGCGGTGGCCCACAGCCTTTCGTGTGCCGGGCTGGCCCCGGCAACGGCGACGAGGGCCATGAGCCACGACCCCGCCTCTTCCCCCGGCAGTTCCTCTCGGAAGCGGTAGTCGCTCTTGCGGATGGACTCGCTCAGGCGGTCGGCCAGTTCCTGCCAGATGCGCCTCTGGGCGGCGAGGAGGGCGCGGAAGGCCTCTTCCTCTCGCACCAGGGCCAGCGCCCGCCGGACATGGGGCAGGCACAGGCCGTCCGAGGCCAGAAGGTCCCCGAGAAGCCCGTCCTCCCCCAGGAGGTCTTCCACGAAGGTCTGGAGGTAGACCTCCTCCATGGCCTCCACCTGGCGGCACACGGGGCAGGGCCCCCGCGGCTCCAGGCGGGCCACCAGGTCCGCCGTGGCCTGGCTGGGCCGGGAGCGGTCCAGGGCCTCCTGGACCCGGCGCAGGGAGAGGGGCGGGGGCGGTTGGAAGGGGGCTTCTTCGGTCTCCTGGAGCAGGTCCTGGAAGACGTCGCGGAGGAGGATGGCGACGCCCAGAGAGGCGCCCTGGCGGACCAGGAGCCAGGCATGCTCGTGGCAGAACCCCCGCGCCTGCCGCACCCGGCGGCGCAGGCCTGGGTCGTTCACCTGCTCCCAGAGCATGGCTTCCACCACCTGGTCGGCCGTCCTGGCCCTCAGGCGGCAGAGCGCGCACCCTGGCTGAGCAAGGGCTTCGCGCAGGTCGTAGAAACTGATCTTCCGCTCCATGGGAGTCCCCTCCCGCAAGATGGGCTCCTTCCCTCCCCATACCAAGCGGAACCCCAGGGAACCCAGAGGGGCCTCAGGGCTTTCTCCAGGCGGCCTCCATTGGAGGTCAGGGGTCCTGCACCCTGACCTCACCCCCTGCCCTTGCGGGCGTCCCCGTCACCCGCCCAGGAGGCGCAGGAGCGCGGTGAGGCATCCCTGGGGCTCCCCCGGGGGCGGCGGCGGGGTGGGGGGCTGCGGCGAGATGGCCTGGTACGCGGCAAACGCGTCCGCACGCCCGCTGCCCTGGGTGTTGGGGTCCAGGCCCAGGTTGACGGCCGTCTGCTGGAGGAGGGCTTTGATCTGGGCCGGGGTGAGGGAGGGCGCGGCCTCCAAGAGGAGGGCGGCCGTGCCGCTGGCATGGGGCGTGGCCATGCTGGTGCCGGATGCGGTGGTGTAGTGCTCGTTCAGCGGCGTGCCCATAGAGGTGTTCCGCGCCCGGCAGGAGACGATCCCCACCCCCGGGAAGACCAGGTCCGGCTTCACGCGCCCATCCAACGTGGGGCCGCGGGAGGAGAAGTTGGCCACCTCGTCGGTGTCGGTGCTGGCCCCCACGGTGATGACCTGGCGCGCGCAGCCCGGCGGCCCCACCGTGGCCGCGCCAGGGCCAGCGTTCCCAGCGG
>DAOTYM010000057.1:0-2413 GCA_034434775.1 Anaerolineae bacterium
GAGGAGGTGTGAAGATGTCGGTTCCTGGTGCTGGTGGCGGTCCTGGTCTCCCGTACATTCCCGGCGCTGGTGGCGGCCCCGGCCTTCCGTACATGCCTGGTGCTGGTGGCGGCCCTGGCCTTCCGTACATGCCTGGTGCTGGCGGTGGCCCCGGCCTTCCGTACAGGCCTGGTGCTGGCGGCGGCCCTGGCCTTCCGTACATGCCTGGCGCTGGCGGCGGCCCCGGCCTTCCATGAGCCTTGAAGGCCCTGCCTGAGGCATAGGCCGCGGAGACGAACGGAGCCTGCCCGTCGGGGGAGGAAAGAGGCTGGCCCAGGCCTTTTCCGGCGGAGCCCCGGATAGGCAGGTTGGTCTGACGGAACCTAGAGCAGCGGGAAGGGGGAGTGCCTTGCTCGCAGCCCCGTAGGTGGCCTGTGGCAGAAGGCACCCCGTGACGTGGTGGCTTTGGGGTACAGCCACAAGGCGGCGTTGAAGGCGACGCCGGATGGGGGATCCCGGCTGCGCGAGCGGGCAGCACGCGAGTCGGGATTCTTTTTCTCTGGGAAGGGACCACCCTGAGCCCTGGAGGTAGCCCCCGGGCGGACACCGCGGAAAGGGACGAGGGGGACAGACTGTTTGCTGGAGGAGTGCGAAGATGTGCAGTCACAACCTGAACAGGCTGATCGGCACAGCCGTGGTGGACAAGGCGTTCCGGGCGCGCCTTCTGGCAGACCCCGGCACGGCGGCCCAGGGGTTTGACCTGACGCCAGACGAGTACCGCCTGGTGGCCTCCATCCGAGCCCGCAGCCTTGCAGAGTTCGCGCAGAAGTTGGATGGGGCGCTCTCCCTTGAACTGGTGCCAGCAGGCGGACCGAGCCTGGCTCCGATGCACACGGGGGGCCCGTCGGACCCGCTGGCGGAGCCGCCCCTCGCCTTGCGCCTCCATACCGGATTCTGACGATAACCTTCTCACAAGGGAGAAGAGTCTGTGGATGATTTCGTCCCCAGCGAGGAACAACTGCTGCACCTGCAGCGCCTCGCTGCCGCAGGGCAGCTGTCGGCTGCCTACGCTCACGAGATCAACAACCTCTTGACCGGCGTCCTGGGGTACGCTTCCCTGGTGCGCCGCATGGTGGCGGACCGGCCCGCGGTGGCCAGCGACGTGGACCGCATCCGGGAGCAGGCCGAGCGGATTGCCCAGTTGGTGCGCCACCTGCTGGACCTCTCCCGGCGGGGAGGCGGCACCAGGGAGCAGGTGGACCTGAGCATGGTGGTGGACCGGGTCCTGGGCCTCCGGGAGAGGCCGCTCAAGCGCGCCAACGTGGAGATCGTCCGCACTTACAGCGAGGTCGTCCCACGGGTGGAAGTGGTCCCGGAGGAGATAGAGCAGGTCGTCCTGAACATCCTCAACAACGCCGTCCAGGCCATGCCCAAGGGGGGCCGGTTGGAAGTCCACCTGACGGTGGACGAGGGGGAGGGCCAGGTCTGCCTGGAGATCAAGGACACGGGCTGCGGCATCCCGCCCGAGGTCCTGCCGCGGGTCTTTGAGCCCTTCTTCACCACCAAGCCCCGCGGGCAGGGCACGGGCCTGGGCCTCTATGTCTCCCGCTGCATCGTGGAGCGGCACGGGGGGACCATGGCCATCCGGAGCGAGGTGGGGGTGGGGACCTCGGTGCAGGTGTTCCTGCCCCTGGCCCGGCCCGAAGCCTCTCGCCTGGCGCGGGATCGGGAAGCCGAAGAGGAGGAGCACTGGCTCCTTCCCCTTACGGAAGAGCCCTTCGGCACAGAGGAAGCCTGAGCCCAATCGGGGGGTCACAAGCCGCGGCAGGCACCTGGATCCGGCGCAGGGGCGCAACCGGGTGCCTGCCCCTTTTAACGGTCTGGCGGCGGTCTAGGGAGAAGAAAGCGCCTCTCAACCCGTCGCTCCGCAAGCAGCCGCTTGCGCTTTTTGGGGGCGTTTTTATAATATATGGTGTAACCTTGCCTGGAGGGGGGCCAAGTCGCTAATGGAAGAGCGGGAGCAACTGAGGGAACAGTGGGGAGGAGGGAGCGCGCGCTCGGAATCCCGGAGAAAGGTGTCGGAAGGAGCGGAGCCCCCTCGCCCTGAGGGGGAGATGGGCCTCTCCCGAAAAGCCAAGGTTCTGGAGGCAGTGAACCGTTTCTTGGAGCGGGCGATAGCCGCCGAAACCGATGCGGATGTGGCTCGCGTCTACCTGGCTGTGGCCGAGGAACTGACCGAAAGTCGCTTCGGGTTTGTGGCGGAGCGGAACCCCGCTGGCCGTCTGGACACTCTGGCCCTGAGCGATCCCGGCTGGGAGGCCTGCCGCATCCCCCGCACGGACGCTGTCCGCCTGATCCAGGATATGGAGGTTAGGGGCATCCGAGGTCTGGTCCTCCGGGAAGGAAAACCCCTGCTCGCCAACGACCCCGCAGC
>DAOTYM010000058.1:0-4085 GCA_034434775.1 Anaerolineae bacterium
GACACAAAGCGCGGGACTTCCTGCCGAGGCGACGATGCCCAAGGACACCCCACCGCGTAGGGCCGAGCCGGTCAAGCGTTTGCTCGTGGCCAAGGTGCACCTGGCGCCCGGAGCCTGGAACGAGATGGCCCTGGGCGACCGCGCCCGGTTTGACAACCCCTGGGCGGTGGCCACCTTCCTCGGCCGGCACCTGGCCCGGCTCCCGGAACCCTGCCTGGAGTTCCTCGCCAGGCACCCCCGGGGCCACCTGGTCATCTCCCCCGAAAGCAGCCGCTATGCCGAGGGCGCTCAACCCGTGGGCCGGAGGGCGCTGTGGGATGTGGCCTTCATCGGCGTGCGGGAACTGGCCGAGGCCGGACACGGCCTCTGGCGCCCGGTGGGCCAGCTCCTGGACCACCTCCTGGGGTGCCACGGCGAGCCGGGCGGGCCTTGGCTCACCGATGGGCACGGCATCACCCCTCTGTGGGAAGAGGTGGGCCGCCGCCTTCAGGCCCTCTTCCCCCTGGGCTACGGGGTGGACGAACTGGCCCGCTCCCATCCCCACTTCTACCTGGCCCAGTCCCTCGGCTGGTACCTCCTGGACCGCCGCCGGCTGGAGGTGGCCGACCCCCTGGTGACCCGCCTCCTGCGCACCACCCTGTTGGACGCCGCCTTCTGGACCCGCGCCACACCCCCGGATGCAGGGCCTGCCGCGCCCCGAGGCCCGCGGGGATTGTAACCGAAGGGCAGGAAAAGGGCAAGGGACACCGCGAGGCCAGGAGGCCGCCGGTTCAAACCGGGGCTCGGGACCAGATGTCGGTGCAGGCCGATGCCGTCTCCGCAGGGGGACGGCCCATAGGGGCGAGGCATGAATTGCCCCACCATTTTCAGCCACCGATTCAAATCGGGGCTCAAGCAAGGCGTCGGCCTGCGCCGACGCCCCCGTCCCCGCAGGAGGACGACCGGCCGAAAGCCCGGGCAGTGGCGATTCGTGAATCGCCCCTACAAACCTCACCCCATCCCCAGCGGGGTACGGCAAGGAACGTAGAGGGCCTTGAGGGCTCCCTTATCCCCTCTCCCGATCCACGGACAGGGGCCCACCCTCGTTGGCAGCCCAGGCCGGCGCACGTGTCGCCCCCGCGCACTGGGCCACCGCAACACCGTAGCGTCCGGTTTTCCCGTCTCAGCCATTTGCCGGTATAATACGCCCACACCCGCGGCACTCCGCTCAGAAGGCTGGGGAGAGAGGCTCATGCGCATCGCCATCACTGGGTGCAAGGGGCAACTGGGGAAGGCCCTGCAGGAAGCCCTGGCAGGGCACGACCTCCTGTGCATGGACTTGCCGGAGCACGATATCTGCGACGGCTCGGCCATCCGCCGGACCGTTGGGGAGTTCGCGCCGGAGGTGGTCGTCCACTGCGCCGCCATGACCCACGTGGACGGGTGCGAGCGCGACCCCGACGCGGCCTACCGCATCAACGGGCTGGGCACCCAGAACGTGGCCCTGGCCTGCCAGGATGTCGGCGCGGCCATGGTCTACGTGAGCACCAACGAGGTCTTTGACGGCCGGGCAGCGCAGCCCTACCTGGAGTGGGACTCACCCAACCCCATCGGCGCGTATGGCCGCTCCAAACTGGCGGGGGAGCGCTTCACCCAGATGCTCCTCACCCGTTTCTACATCGTGCGCACGGCCTGGCTCTTCGCCCGCGGGGGGAACAACTTCGTCTCCAAGATCCTGCGCGCTGCGGACGAACGGGGCGAACTGGCCGTGGTCACCGACGAGGTCAGCAGCCCCACCTACGCCCCCGACCTGGCCGAGGCCATCGCCCGCCTGATCCAGACCCGGCAGTACGGCATCTACCACTTCACCAACGAGGGCATCTGCTCCCGCTTTGAGTTCGCCCGGAAGATTTTGGAACTGGGGGGGCGGGGGCACGTGCCCCTGCGCCCCATCACCTCGGACCAGTACCAGCGGCTGGCCCGGCCGCCCCTCTACACGCCCATCCGCAACTTCTGCGGCGCGGCCCTGGGCATCCGCCTGCGGCCCTGGCAGGAAGCCCTGGAAGCGTATTTCCGATGATCTCCGTCGTCATCCCCAACTGGAACGGCGAGGCAATCCTCCCGGCCTGCCTGGACTCCCTGCGGGCCCAGACCTACCGGGACTTTGAGGTCCTTGTGGTGGACAACGCTTCCACGGACGGGTCCCGGGCTCTGGTGCGGGAACGGTACCCGGAGGTGCGGCTCTTGGAACTCCCGGAGAACCGCGGCCTGACCGGCGGTGTCAACGCTGGCATCCGGGAGGCTCGGGGCGAGTACATCGCCTTCCTGAACAACGACACCGAGGTCCACCCCCAGTGGCTCTCGGCCCTGGCCCAGGCCCTGGAGGAGCGCCCGGAGGCCGGCAGCGTGGCCAGCAAGATGCTCCTCTTTGACCGGCGGGACGTCCTCCATTCCGCGGGCGATTTCTACCGCCGCGACGGCATCCCAGGGAACCGGGGCGTCTGGCAGGCGGACCAGGAAGCCTACAACCGGCCGGGCTGGGTCTTCGGAGCCTGTGGAGGGGCCATGGCTGTGCGGCGGGCGATGCTGGAGGATGTGGGCCTGCTGGACGAGGACCTCTTCATGTACTGCGAGGACGTGGACCTGGCCTGGCGGGCCCAACTGGCGGGGTACCGCTGCTGGTACGAGCCGCGGGCCGTGGTCTACCACCGCCTGAGCGCGACGGGGGGTGGACCCCTGGCCAGTTACTACACCGGCCGGAACACCATCCTCGTCTGGCTGAAGGACTACCCGGGGCCCCTCATGCGGCGGGACTGGCCGGCCTTCCTGCGGGCACAGGCGCGCATCGCCGCCGACGCCCTGCGGGCCTGGCGAGGGGCGGCGGCCCGGGCCCGCCTGCGGGGCCAGTGGGCGGCCCTGGCCCAGGTTCCGCGGTGGTGGCGCAAGCGCCGCCAGGTGCAGGCCACGCGGCGCGTCCCGCTGGAATACCTGGAATCCATCCTGGAGCCCCCCGGGGGCCCCAGGACCCCGAGGAGGTAGAAAACCTTGGGCGCAACGCGACCGTTGGTCTCCGTGGTCATCCCGGCCTACAACGAAGAGAAACGCCTTCCGGACACCCTGGAGCAGGTCCTCGCCTACCTGAAGCAACAGGATTATGCCTGGGAGGTGATCGTCGTGGACGACGGCAGCGAGGACCGCACAGCGGAGATCGCCGAAGGGTTTGCGGCGCAGCACCCCGCGGTGCGGGTCATCCGCAACCCTCATCGGGGCAAGGGCTACACCGTCCGCACTGGCATGCTGGCCGGCCAGGGGGAGTACATCCTCTTCTCCGATGCCGACCTGGCGACGCCCATTGAGGAGTGGGAGAAGCTCCTGGCCTACCTGGAGCGGGGGTACGACGTGGCCATCGGCTCCCGGGAGGGGATAGGGGCCGTGCGGTACGGCGAGCCCTGGTACCGCCACCTCATCGGCCGGGCCTTCAACCTCTTGGTGCGGCTGGTGGCTGTGGGCGGTTTCCAGGATACCCAGTGCGGCTTCAAGGCCTTCCGCCAGCAAGCAGCGCGGGACCTCTTCTCCAGCCTGCGCCTCTACGGGGAGGACGCCCCGGAGATCAAAGGGGGGGCGGTCACTGCCTTTGACGTGGAACTCCTCTTCCTGGCCCTCAAGAAGGGGTACAAGGTGAAGGAAGTGCCGGTCATCTGGCGCTACGGGAAACACTCCAAGGTGAACCCCCTGCGCGATTCCATCCACATGTTCCGGGACGTCCTGGCCGTGCGCCTGAACGATTGGCGGGGGGTCTACGACTGAAGCAGCCCGGGGGGCTGTCAACGGATTACAGGGAACGGATTGACCCGTAGGGCAGGCCTTGTGCCTGCCCAGGGCGCTGTCAGGGGACTTTGGGGAACGGATTGAACGGATTGACCCGTAGGGCAGGCCTCGTGCCTGGCCCAGAGGGCTGTCAACGGATTACGGGGAACGGATTGACCCGTAGGGCAGGCCTTGTGCCTGCCCAGGGCGCTGTCAGGGGACTTTGGGGAACGGATTGAACGGATTGACCCATAGGGCAGGGCTCGTGCCTGCCCGAGGTGCCGGGAGCCGGAATCCTC
>DAOTYM010000059.1:0-3618 GCA_034434775.1 Anaerolineae bacterium
TGGGCGTGCCGCAGTCCACCGCGCAGGCCAGTTTGAGGACGCGCACCTCCCCCGTCTCCACGTCCACCTCCACCTCGGCGAAGGTGGCGGCGTAGGGCGGCGGCGAGAGGTAGGACATGTGGGACGCCGTGGCCATGATCTGGTGCTGCTCCGCCACGTGGAGCGAGTGGAGCGCCACCTCCTCCAGCGTCACGGAGCGGCCATCGGGCGCCCAGACCGCCCGCTCCCGCAGGTGGAGTGTGGCTGGGTCCGCGTGCAGCATCTTGCCGGCCACCTCTTTGATCTGCCGGGCCACCTCCTCGGCGGCCTTCTTCACCGCGCCGCCGGAGATGTAGGTGGTGCTGGAGGCGTAGGCCCCTTTGTCAAAGGGGGTGAAGTCCGTGTCGGAGGAGTAGACGATGATCTCCTCCAGGTCTGTGCCCAGGACCTCGGCGGCAATCTGCGCCAGCGCCGTATCGGACCCCGTGCCCAGGTCCGTGGCCCCTATCAGGAGGTTGAAGGAGCCATCATCGTTCATCTTGATGCTCGCCGCGCCCATGTCCAGGCCGGGGATGCCGCTCCCCTGGGTGGCGCAGGCCAGCCCCTGGCCCCGCCGGATGTGGGGCCGGGCGGGGTCGGTCCGCACCACCTGGCCCCAGCCGATGGCCTTGGCCGCCTGCTCCACGCACTGGGGCAGGCCGCAACTGGCGATGGGCGTCTCAAACCCCTCGCGGCCCTCGCCCAGGGCTTTGGCCAGGGCGAAGACATCCCCTGGCCGCACCCAGTTCTTGCGGCGGAAGGCGATGGGGTCCATGCCCAGGGCCTCGGCCAGTTCGTCCATGAAGGATTCCAGGGCGAAGGTCCCCTGGGGCACGCCGTAGCCGCGGAACGCGCCGGCCGGGGGCAGGTTGGTGTAGACAGCGTCCATCACGAAGCGCAGGTTCTGGCAGCGGTAGAGGGAGAGGGCTTTGGAGCCGGTGTTGGTCTGGACGGTGAGGGCGTGGGCCCCGTAGGCCCCGGTGTTCCCCAGGAGGCGCAGTTCCAGGGCCTGGAGGGTGCCGTCCCGGCTGACGCCGGCCTTCAGGCGCAGGATCTGGGGGTGGCGGGAGCGGCTGCTGCGGAACTCTTCCTCACGGGTGTATTCCAGGCGCACCGGGCGGCCGGTGGCGATGGTCAGGTGGGCGCAGATGTCCTCAATGAGGACCTCCTGCTTGACGCCGAAGCCCCCGCCGATGCGCGGCTTGATGACCCGGATGCGGCGAGGAGGCAGGCCCAGGACCGGCGCCAGGATGCGCCGCACGTGGAAGGGGACCTGGGTGCTGGTGCGGATGACCAGGCGGTCGTCCTCGTCCCACCAGGTGATGCAGACGTGGGGCTCCAGGGGCGTCTGATGGACCTGTTGGGTGCGGTACTCCCGCTCCAGGACCAGGTCCGAGGCGGCGAAGGCCGCGTCCGGGTCGCCGGCCTCCGCCTCCAGGTGGGCGGCGATGTTGCGCGTCGCGTCGTAGATGCCCCGGGCGTCCGGCTCGTCGTGGATCTGGGGCGCGCCCGGCTCCATGGCCTTCTCCATGTCCAGCACCGCGGGCAGCACCTCGTACTCCACTTCAATGAGGCGGAGGGCTTCCTCGGCGATCTCCGGCGTCTCCGCGGCGACCGCGGCCACCCGGTCCCCCACGAAGCGCACCTTGCGGTCCAGGCTCACGGTGTCGGCGGGGGACGGCTCCGGGTAGGACTGGCCGGCCGTGGTGAACCGGACAGGGCGGAGGTCCTCGTAGGTGAGGACGGCGTGCACCCCGGGCAGGGCACGGGCGCGGCTCGCATCAATGCGGCGGATGCGGGCATGGGCGTGGGGGCTGTAGAGGATGCGCGCGTGGAGCAGGCCCGGCAGGCGCACGTCGTCGGTGAAGGCTGGCTGGCCGGTGGCCAGTTTCACACCGTCCACCCGGGGGCGGGACTGGCCCACGACGCGGGTGGGTTCCCCTTCCGGCCACGGTGCCACCGCCCAGGCCGGTGCCTCCTCCACGGCCACCTCGGTGGGCGCAGGCCTGGGCTCCCGCCGCAGTTCCTCCCACTCCTCCAGCGGCGGGGGCGGAGGGGCCGCAGGGCCCGGCTCAGGCCCCCAGCCCAGGCTAGGCTCCTCGCGCGCCGGGAGCTCTCCCTCACCCCGCAGAGCGCGGGCCGCGGCCAGCACGGCCTGCACCGGCTTCACATACCCGGTACAGCGGCAGAGGACCCCGGCCAGGGCTTCCCGCACCTCCTCCTCGGTGGGATCGGGGTTGCGGTCCAGAAGGGCCTTGGCGGCGACAACCATCCCCGGCGTGCAGTAGCCGCACTGGATGGCCCCGTACGCCACGAAGGCTCGCTGGAGCACGTCCATCGCCTTGGGCGTGCCGATGCCCTCCACGGTGGTGATGGCGTGGCCGTGGGCCTGGGCCGCGAGCATGGTGCAGGATGCCACGGCGCGGCCATCCAGGAGGATGGCACAGGCCCCGCACGAGCCGTCCTCGCAGCCATGCTTGACCCCCAGGTATCCCTCGCGCCGCAGGAGGTCCAAGAGGCGCTCCGAGGGGGTGGTGTGGAAAGTGCGGACCTGGCCGTTGACGGTGCAGCGGATGTCCATGGCTCTCCCTCCTAGGCGGCATGGACGGCGCGGTGCCAGGCCGTCCACAGGAGCCGCCGCAGAAGCACTGGGGCCACCTCCAGCCGGTACTGCCCGCTGGCCCGCACGTCGCTGGGGGCGGCCTCGGGCCAGCGGATGCGCCTGACCGCGTCGGCGATGGCTTCCTCGCTCAGGGGCACGCCGGCGAGCAGGGCCTCAATCCCGTGGAGGCGGGCCGGCCTCGCTCCAAGGCCGCCCATCGCCACCGTGACGGACTGGCACGCATCCGAGCGGTCCAGGCTCAGGCAGGCCGCGCCGCACAGGATAGGGCGGTCGGAGGGCGTGCGGGCCACCTTGAGGAGGGCGGTGCCCGTCCACTTGCCGGGCTGGGCCATGACGACCTCCGTGATGAGCGCGCCCTTCCCCAGGAGTTCCTCCCGCTCCTCCAGGAACTGGTCCAGGGGTTGCTCACGGGGATCGGGCGTGCGGTAGCGGACGCGGGCCCGCAGGGCCAAGAGGGCAAGCAGGAGCGGGTCCAGGGGGTCGGCCACGGCCACACATCCGCCCACCGTCGCCCTGTTGCGCGTCAGGAGGGGGGCGCTTTCGCGGGCTCCCTGGGCGATGAGCCCGCCAGCAAAGGCCCGCACGGCGTCGTCCTCCACGAGGGCCTGCAGCCGCACCATGGCCCCGAGGCCAAGGCCGCCGTGGGCCTCCTCCACGCGGATGTCCGCCAGGGGAAGGTCTTGTAGGTCCACCACGGCTTCCACCCGGGGATCGGGGTGGGCAAGCAGGGCCGTCCCGCCGGCCAGGGGGACGGTGCGGACGTCGGGACGCGCCAGAAGGGCCAGGGCCTCGTCCAGGCTCTGCGGCCTGTGGACCTCGCGGAATTTGGGCACCATGGGGCACCTCCTCGCCGTTGAGCGGGGCCTTGGTTGGGACAAGGGGCAGAGCGTGCCGAAACCCCAGGACGGGACCTCCACGGCGGTAGCATGATAGCACATTCCCCGGGGATGGCAAGGGGGCAGGTGCCTTCCTGCCCC
>DAOTYM010000060.1:0-13088 GCA_034434775.1 Anaerolineae bacterium
GGATGTCCTCCACCCCCAGGACCGGCCGGGCCCCATCGCGGATCAGTTGGTTGCACCCGGCGCTGCTGGGGTTGAGGATGTTCCCCGGCACGGCGAAGACATCCCGCCCCTGCTCCGCAGCGTAGTCAGCGGTGATGAGGGCGCCGCTGTGCGCCCCTGCCTCGGCGATGACCACGCCCCAGGACAGCCCGCTGATGATGCGGTTGCGCGGGGGGAAGTTCCGCGCCTCGGGCTTGGTCCCCAGAGGGTACTCGGAGAGGAGCGCTCCGTGCTCCCGGATGGCCTGGGCCAGGTGGCGGTGTTCCGTCGGGTAGATGAGGTCAATGCCCGAGCCCAGGACGGCGATGGTCCTGCCGCCCGCGTCCAGGGCGGCCTGGTGGGCTGTGGCATCAATGCCGCGGGCGAGGCCGCTGACGACCGTGATGCCGTTGCGGGCCAGGCCGTAGGCCAGGCGCCGGGTCACCTCCTTCCCGTAGACCGTGGCCCTGCGCGTCCCGACGATGGCCACCGCCCATTCGTCCTGGGGCAGCAGGTTTCCCACCATGTAGAGGAGGGGCGGCGCGTCGGGGATCTGGCGTAGGTTGGCCGGGTAGCGGGGGTCCTCCAGGGTCAGGACCTCGGCGCCGACCTGGGCGATGCGGGCCATTTCCTTCTCCAGGGAGATGGTCTGCCGGGTGCGCACCAGGTTCTCAATGGAGCGCCGGTCCAGTCCCGCTTGGCGCAGTTCCTCCACGCTGGCGTGCCAGGCCCGCTCCAGGCTGCCGAAGTGCTCCAGGAGGGCCCTCTGCCGCACCGGGCCGATGCCCGGCGTCAGGTTGAAGGCGACCCAATAGGCGGTAGACATGCCTCTCGCTCTCCCTCGGCCGGCAGGCGGCACGCGCCTCACTCGTCATCCGACAGGAGCCCAGGCGGCAGGCGGACCAGCATGCGCCCTTCCTCCAGGTCCACTGCCAGGACCACGCTCTCCAGCGCAGGGATCAGGATCTCGCCCAGGGGACCCCCCTGCAGGACGTAGACGTCGTTGGCCCCGGTCTCCAGCACCTCCACCACCTCGCCCAGGAACTCGCCGGCCTCGGTCCAGGCCTCCAGGCCCAGGATCTCGTGCACGTAGTAGGTGCCTTCGGGCAGGGGCATGGCCTCGCTCGCGGGCACCTGCACCAGGACCTCCCGCAGTTCCTCGGCCTGGGTGCGGGTGTCGTAGCCAGCCAGTTTGAGGAGCACCTGCCCCCGGTGGAACCGGTATCCCTCCAGGCGCACTGGACGGGCCTCTTCGCCCAGGTAGACGGTTTTGAGCAGGGCGAAGCGCTCGGGGAAGTCCGTCAGGATGGTGGCGCGGACCTCGCCCCGGATGCCGTGGGGGGCGACGATCTGGGCGATGGCCAGGTACTGGGGTTGCGGTCGTCTCTTGGGCATCTCGCTCCCGGTGCGCCAACAAAAAGAGGGGCGCGGAGAACACCCCACACCCCCACGCCCCGCTGTGCCACAAGCCCTCACCCGATCCGCAGATCGGTCTGCTTCCCGTGCTTCACGCTGGTCACCCGGAGCAGGGTGCGCATGGCGTTGGCCACCCGGCCGTCCTTCCCGATCACCCGGCCCATGTCCTCGGGGGCGACCTTCAGCCGCACGACGATGGTCCGGGGCGTCTCCCGTTCCGTCACCTGCACCTGGTCCGGGTGGTCCACCAGCCCCTTGGCCATGTACTCCACCAGTTCCTTCAACATGTCCCCCTGCACCTTTCAGGCCAGCGGCCTAGGACTCGGCCCCTTCCGCCTCCGGCGCGGTCCCCTCTCCGGCCGCCCCGCGCGGCTGAGGGGGCAACAGGCCCTCTTTCTCCAGGAGGCGGCGCACAGCGTCGCTGGGCTGAGCCCCCACGCCCAGCCAGTGCTGGATGCGGTCGGGCTTCAGTTCCACGGTGGGCGGGTCCGTGCGAGGGTTGTAGAACCCCACGATCTCCACGAACCGGCCCTTGGCCGGGGCCTGCGAGTCGGCCACCACGATGCGGTAACTGGGCTGCTTCTTGGCCCCTACTCGTCGCAGTCTGATCCTCAGCATTCCTCTCTCCCTTGCCTTGTGTGTTGCGCTGATGCGCCTCAGGGGGCGCGTCCTCTCACCGGAAAAGCGACATGAGGTCGCCAAAACCCCTGCGCCCACGCCCGCCGGAGGAGATCTGCTTCACCATCCGCTGCATCTGGCGGAACTCCGCCAGGAGCTGGTTCACATCTTGGACGGTGGTCCCGGAGCCGCGGGCGATGCGGCGCTTGCGGCTGGCGTTGAGGATGCGGGGGTTCCGCCGCTCCTCAATGGTCATGGAGTTGATGATGGCCTCAATGCGCTTGAACTGGGCGTCGGTGACCTCCGGGGCCAGGTCCTTGGCGACGCGGGACATGCCAGGGATCAGGTTCAAAAGGTCGCTCAGGGGCCCCATCTTCTTGACTTCCTGCAACTGCGTCAGGAAGTCTTCCAGGTCAAACTCGCCCTTCATCAACTTCTGGCCGACGGTGCGGGCCCGTTCCTGGTCCATGGCCTGCTCGGCCCGCTCAATGAGGCTCAGGACGTCGCCCATGCCCAGGATGCGGGAGGCCAGGCGGTCCGGGTGGAAGGGTTCCAGGGCGTCCACCTTCTCGCCCACGCCCAGGAACTTGATGGGCACCCCCGTGACGGAGCGCATGGAGATGGCGGCCCCGCCGCGGGCGTCGCCGTCCACCTTGGTGAGGATGAGGCCCGTCAGCCCCACGCGTCGGTTGAACTCGTCGGCGACGCGCACGGCATCCTGGCCGGTCATGGCATCGGCCACCAGGAGGACCTCGGCCGGGCGGGTGACGGCCTTCACCTTCTCCAGTTCTGCCATCATCTCATCGTCAATGTGCAGGCGGCCGGCGGTGTCCAGGATGACCACGGTATGGCCCCCCTTGGCCGCGTGCTGAAGGGCGTGGCGACAGATCTCCGGCGGCGGGACCCGGTCCCCCTCGCTGAAGACCGGGATGTCCAGTTGCCGGCCCAGGACCTCCAACTGGGTGATGGCGGCAGGCCGGTACGTATCCGCGGCCACGAGCAAAGGGACCTGGCGGCTTTCCCGCCGCAGGAGGAGGGCCAGTTTGGCCGCTGTGGTGGTCTTGCCGGAGCCCTGCAGGCCCACCAGCATGACGACGCGTGGGGGCGGCCCCGAGAGGTCCAGGCGGCTCGGCGGCCCCAGGACCTCTATCAGTTCCTGGTGGACGATCTTGATGACCTGCTGGGCCGGGGTCAGGCTGCGGGTGACCTCGGCGCCGACGGCCCGCTCCCGGACCCGGGCCAGGAACTCCTTGACGACCTTGTAGTTGACGTCCGCTTCCAGCAGGGCCAGGCGGACCTCGCGGAGGGCGGCGTCCACGTCCCCTTCGGTGAGTTTCCCGCGCCGCGCGAGGCCTTCAAAGATGGATTGCAGTTTCTCGGTCAGGTTCTCAAACACGCTCTATCCTGCTTCCACACGCTTTTCCAGGCTCTCCGTGCCCGGGGCCTGGCCCTTCACCGGGATCCGACGTCTTATCTATTGTAAGGATTTTCCAGGCATTGTCAAACCGGGAGGGGATGGGCGGCTACGGCCGGTCCTGGCGGTAGGGGGAGAAGGCCTCGGTGCGGGCGGGGCCTTCTCCCCATGGGGTTTGACATCCGGAGCCCAAGGCCTACCCGCCGAAGAGCGACGGACCGTAGACTCCGAAGGTGAGCAGCGTGTCAGAGAGCGCGAAGACGAAGAAGGCCCCAAATAGAGACGCGCGCGCAGAACGCCGGGCATAGAGGGACACCACCAACGCTGCCAGCGCCACCACGGCCAGCGGCACAGCCCAGTACCACAGCACAGCCAGCACCCCTGACATGCGGTCCAGCAATGGAGCCTGGGCCAGCACCGGGCTCAGCACCAGGAACTTGGCCGACAAGTAGAGGACCAGGGCCACTGCCAGCGCTGCTTGCGCCGGCCGGGAGCGCAGGTCATCCTCCTCGGAAAAGAGCGCCGGTACCGGCTGCAGCGTGTGCCGGATGCGGTCCTCGTATCACAGCAGGCCTGGGCACGCCAGAAGCCACGAGACCCTTCCAAGCGCCCGTGGACAGTATGGCCGGTCTTGACATCCCGGGCAGGCTGTGCTATACTGCGCTCCGAGATACCCCTGGGGGGTATAGTACCCTTCCCAGGCCCGGGACCCCGCGGGAAAGGGGGCCTCGGAGGCCCGGGGGAAGGAGAGCAACCTGCATGGGAACAGTGGTCCGGCTGCTCAAGGAGAACTTGCTCCTCATCTTGGTCCTGGGCGCGTTGGCCGGGGGCTACTTCTTCCTGCGCACGGAGCCCTCGGACCTGGGCTCCGTGGCGGACCTGGAGGCCTTGCTCCAGGGTGGGCGCCCGGTGCTGGTGGAACTCTACCTGAACACCTGAAGCCGCTGCCTGGCGGTGAAGCCCATCGTGGATGGGCTGGAGAGGGACCTGGGCAGTCGCGTGGTCGTTGTCCGGCTGGACGGGGGGAGCGCCCTCGGTCGGGAGTGGGCCTGGAGGGCGCGGGTGCGGGCCGTCCCAGCCTTCATCCTCTACGGTCCGGGCGGGGAGGAGGTCTACCGGCAGGTTGGCTGGCTGGACCGGGGCCGCGTGGAGGAGGTCTTGCACCGAATAGGGGAACACCCATCTGCAGAGCGTTCCCAACCGTAGGAGGTGGTTGACGATGCCGATCTACGAATACCGCTGCACCGAGTGTGGCGAGGAGTTTGAGAAGTTCGTGCGGAGCATGACGGCCGAGGTGGAGGTCGCTTGCCCCAAGTGCGGGTCGCCGAAGGTAGAGAAGAAGGTCAGCCTCTTCGGGGCCAGGAGCGCGGGCGAGGGGGCTTTCAGCACGTCCGCCGCGGGTGGCTGCTCCACGGGGAGCACCTGAGGGGTCTAGCCGGCAGGCCGTGGGCCTGCAAGTTCCGGGTATGGGGAGATGGTGCGGTGCCCGACGTGCTGATGTTGGCCGTGTTCCTGGGGGCGTGGTTCGTGCTCTCCCGCTTTGTGCTGCCGCGCCTGGGGGTCTCCACCTGAATGGCGCCTGCCTGTCGCGAGGAGTCTCCTCGCGAGGAACGCCAGGGGCCAGAAGGAGAGGGCCTCTGAGCCGCGGGCTGGGGCTTGCCCGCCGGGGTCCGAGGGCGACTTGACAGCCTGTACAAAGCGGTTACAATGGGGGAGCCGCCGAGAGGCGGCTCCTGCGCCCGTAGCTCAACGGATAGAGCGCCTGACTTCGAATCAGTAGGCTGCAGGTTCGAGTCCTGCCGGGCGCGCCTGACCATAAGATGTAGCGATGTGTGCCTCCCAGTGCCACTAGGACTGCGCCACAGTGGTTCTTGACGATATGCAATCTGAGTAGGGGCGCACGGCCGTGCGCCCCTACACCCACAGGTCCAATGGTCCTGCGGGCCTGAGAAGGGGTCCTGACGCGAAATCCCGTAGGGGCACGGCATGCCGTGCCCCTACCATGGCAGACGGCCCCGCCCCTTGCCACCCGCCATCTGCCAAAGGCCGTCTGCCATAGGCCACCACGCCACCCAATGCCCTTGTGGGCTTGGATAGGGGCTATGGCAGGGGCGCCCGGCCGTGCGCCCCTACGAGATTGCAACCGTGACCTGCATGGCCGAAAACAGAATTTTCACTGTGGTCCAACACCAGGCCGGTATCGGCGTTTGAGCAAAGACTTACGAAGCCCTGCCTCGGGCGGGCGTGGAGCGTCTCGTTCCAGAGGCGGAAGCGACGCCGCTGTAGACGCGCGGTTCAGGGCCCTGAGTGCCGGTCCACCACCTGCGCCAGGGCTTGGAACTCCCCCATCAGGGCCGGGTACAGGGCCCGGTACCGGGCGTAGTAGTCCGGGTAGACCTGCGCCTGAGGGCCTGGGCGAACCCGCCCCGTCACCCGGACCGCCTGCGCGCAGGCCTCCGGGACGCTCCCGAAGAGGCCCACCCCCACCCCTGCCAGGAGGGCAGCTCCGTAGGCCGCGCCCTCCGTCACGTTGACGGTGGCGATCTCCGTCCCGAAGACATCCGCCAGGATCTGGCGCCAGAGGGGGCTGCGCGCCCCGCCCCCAGAAGCCCGCACTTCTAAGACGGTGAGGCCCAGACCGCGCATGAGTTCCAGCGAGTCCCGCAGCCCAAACGCCACCCCTTCCAGCACAGCGCGGGTCAGGTGCGGCTTGCGGTGCCGCAGGGTCAGCCCGAAGAAGACGCCCCGGGCGTGGGGATCCGGGTAGGGAGTCCGCTCGCCGCTCAGGTACGGCAGGAAGATGAGGCCCTCGCACCCCGCAGGGACCTGCTCCGCATCCGCCAGGAGGAGGTCGTAAGGGTCCTGGCCGGTCTCCTGGGCCCGCTGGCGCTCCGGCTCGCCCAGGGCATCGCGGTACCAGCGGAGACTGCCCCCGGCCGAGAGCATCACCCCCATCAAGTGCCACTTGCCAGGGACGGCGTGGCAGAAGGCGTGGAGCCGACCCTGGGGTTCCACGCGGTACTCATCTGAGGAGGCGAAGACCACGCCCGAAGTCCCCAGGGTGACCGAGGCCAGCCCCTCGTGCACGATCCCCGTCCCCACGGCCTGGGCTGCCTGGTCCCCCGCGCCGCCTACCACAGGCGTACCGGCCACAAGCCCTGTGGCCCTGGCCGCGTCCTGGCTCACCTGCGCGCTGGCCGCGGGCGACTCCGTGACTTCTGGCAGCCACGCCGAGGGGATCCCCAAGGCCTTGAGCATCTCCTGGGACCACTGGCGTTTCCCCACGTCAAAGAGGGAGGTGCCCGATGCATCCGACACCTCGGTGAAGAAAGCCCCAGTCAGCCGGTAGCGCACGTAGTCCTTGGGGAGGAGGACCTTGGCGGCTCGGGCAAGGACTTCCGGTTCGTGCTCCTGCACCCATCGGATTTTCGGCGCGGTGAAACCTGGCAGGACCGGGTTGCCCGTCAGGCGGAGGAGCCTCTCCGCGCCCACCTCGCGGGTGATGGCCTCGCACTGGGGACCCGTGCGCTGGTCGTTCCACATGATGCACGGCCGCAGGACGCGCCCCTCTCGGTCCAGAAGCACAAGCCCGTGCATCTGCCCGGTGAGGCCTACCCCGGCCACCTGGTCCGCCCGAACCCTGCTCTGGGCCAGCACCCCTCGGATGCTCTTGACCGTGGCAGCCCACCAGTCCTCTGGGTCCTGCTCCACCCAGAGAGGGCGAGGGGTGGACATGGGGTACTCATGGGTGGCGGAAGCCAACACCCGGCCGTCCTCAGCCACCAGGACCGCTTTTGCCCCTGTGGTGCCCACGTCAATGCCCAGAAGGCAGGTTGGAGCGTCTTCCATGTCTTCCCCTCCCGATGCCAGGGTGCCCCGGCTACGCCCACCACTCCAGGTCGGGGCGCAGCGATTCTATCAGTCCGCCCACCCGCTGCAGGAAGCGGGCCGCCGGCGCGCCGTCCACCAGGCGGTGGTCAAAGGTCAGGCTGAGGGCCATCCGATCCCGGATGTAGAGGCCACCCTGGTACACCACGGGCTTGGGGACGATGCGCCCCATCCCCAAGATGGCCACCTCCGGGTAGTTCAGGACGGGCGTGAAGACCTCCACACCCAGAGCGCCCAGGTTGGTGATGGTGAAGGTTCCGCCAGAGAGGTCGTCCAGGGTGCTCTGGCCGGCCAGCGCTCGCTCCGCCAGGGCCCGCAGTTCCCGGTGGATCTGGGGGATGGACTTGCGGTCAGCATGGCGGACGACGGGGACCAGGAGGCCCCGCTCCGTATCCACGGCCAATCCGATGTGGATGTCCCTGTGCTGATGGATTGCCCCTTCGGAGAAGGTGGCGTTCATGTACGGGAACTCTCTGAGGGCCATCGCCACCACTTTCACCAGGATGGCGTTGTAGGAGATGGGGTCCTGCCCCTGCTGCTCCCGTGCGGCGTTCACCAGCGCCCGGGCCTGTACCAGGTTGGTGGCGTCCACTTCGGTGGCCAAGGTGACCTGCGCCGTCTCCTGGAGGCTGCGGTGCATCCGCTGGGCGATGACGGCCCGCACGCCCTCCAGTGGCACGATCACTTCTTCCGGGGCCGGCGCAGCCTTCTGGGCGGCAGCCCGCTCTACATCCTCCCGGGTGATGCGGCCCCCCGGCCCCGAAGGCGTCACGGAGGCCAGGTCCACCCCCAGTTCCTGAGCCAGGTGCCTGGCGGCAGGGGTGATCCGGACCTCGGAGGGGGCTTCCGGTGCGGCTTTCTGGGCGGCATACCGCTCCACATCCTCCACCGTGACGGCCCCGTCCGGGCCGGTGCCTGGCACCCCTTGCAGGTCCACCCTCAACTCCCGGGCTCGCCGCCGGGCGGCCGGGGAGGCTCGGACCGCCTGTGCCGGCGCGGCCGAGGGGCTGGGAGGCACCGCAGGTCGCGCCGCTTGGGGCTGGGGCACAACCGGGCGGACCCCAGAGGGGAGGGCCTCTCCTTCCTGGAGGATGTAGGCCACCACGTTGGCCACAGGGACGGAGGAGCCTTCACGCACCACGTGGCGCAGGATGCCGCCTACTTCGGCCTCCACCTGGTTGGTGACCTTGTCCGTCTCCACCACGAAAAGGGGCTGGCCTTTCTCCACCCGCTCTCCGTCTCCGGCCAGCCACTTGACCAACAAGCCTTCTTTCATGTTCAGCCCGAGCCTGGGCATCACCACTTCCGTTGCCACGTTCCATCCCCCCGAAACTGATGCCAGGTTCCTCACACCTACGGCTGAAGGAGAACCTTGCCGCACTGAGCCGAGAGGAACAGGGCAAAAGCCCTCTCCGCCTCCCGCAACGGGAAGCGATGGGTGACGATGGCCTCCACCGGCAGACCCCTGCGGACCAAGGAGAGCATCTCATCCCATTCTGGGAGCACGAAGGACCGCGAGCCATAGAGGGTCAGTTCCCGTCGGATGAGGTCTTCCCACGGGTTCACCGCGAAGTGGTGGCTCACCCCGATAAAGGCCATCTTGCCCCTGTTGCGGACAGCCTGGAGGGCCTGGGCAGCAGCCCGCTCGTTCCCCACGCATTCAAAGGCCGCATCCACGCCACGGCCGTGGGTCCAATCCATCAAGGCAGCGTGCACATCGTCCTGGGCTGGGTCCAACACCAGGTGTGCCCCAAGGGTCCGGGCCATCTCCTGCCGGTAGCGGTTGAGGTCCACCACAGCCACTTCTGCGCCCAGCCACGAAGCCACCAGAAGAGCCGAGAGGCCGATGGGCCCCGCTCCCCACACGGCCACGCGGTCCCTGGGCAAGACGCCCGCCCGCTTCACCCCACGGTAGGCCGTGCCCAACATGTCCACCAGCAGGGCCCCTGCATCGTAGGAGATGTCGTCGGGGAGGGGCATGCAGCACGCCTCTGGGACGAGCGTGTACTCGGCGAAGCCACCGTGGATGTCAAACCCGACGATGGCGAGTTCCGGGCAGAAGAAGAGGTCACCGCGGAGGCAGTGCTCGCATGCGCCGCAGGTGATGTGGCAGTTGATGGCGACCCGGTCGCCTGGCCGCAGGCGGGAGGCCCGCCCCACGGCCGCCACCTCGCCAGCGCTCTCGTGCCCAGGCACGGTATCCTGCCCTGGCCCCTCCAGGTTCTCCCGGTCGGTCCCGCAGATGGCGGCCGCCCGGACGCGCACAAGGACCTGCTCTCCCTGGGGTTCTGGCAGGGGCATCTCCTCCAGGGCCACGCGCCCCTGGCCCAGGAAACGGACAACCAGCATCAGGCCCTCCTTAACTACGGGTCCATGAACTCGCCACCGGAGACGATGAGGTGCTCCCCCGTGATGTGGCTGGCCATGTCCGAAGCCAGGAAAACGGCTGCGTTGGCCTGGTCCCGGGGATCGCCCAGTTTGCCCAGCACTGTCTTGGCGATGAGGTCCTCCTTGATGCCGGGCACCTGGTCAAAGACCCCCTGGAGCATCTCCGTCATGGTGGCGCCAGGGCAGATGGCGTTGGCCCGGATGCCGTACGGCCCCAGTTCCAGGGCCAGGATGCGGGTGAAGCAGATCAGCGCCGCCTTGGCCGAGGAGTAGGCGGCGTGCTTGGAATCCGCCTTGCGGGCCGAGGCCGAGGCGATGTTGAGGATGCACCCACCGCCCCCCTGGCGGATCATCTGGCGGGCCGCGGCCTGGGCGCACAGGAAGGCCCCTTCCATATTCACCCGGAAGACCTCCCGCCAGTCCTCCAGGGGGAAGTCCACGATGAGGTGCGCCTTGAGGATGGCGGCGTTGTTCACCAGGATGTCCAGCCGCCCGAACTCCTGCACGGCCAGGTCCACCGCCGCCTGCACGCGCTCGGGGTCCCTCACGTCCAAATGCACGGGGACGGACCGCGGCCCTCCCGCCCGGTGGATGGCCTCGGAGACGGCCTGGGCTCCTGGGAAGTTGATGTCCCCCACGAGGACGTGCGCGCCGTGCTCGGCAAAGGCTTCGGCGATGGCCCTCCCGATGCCGCGGGCTGCCCCCGTGACGAGGGCCACCTTTCCTTCCAGCAATTTCATGGTCGGTTCCTCCCCGATCGCCGTCTCCACAGGTCCCCCAGGGGGGACGGGCTCCCGAGACGGTGCCTCCCTAGCCCCGGCGCTCCTGGCCGAACCGCACCGTCATGGCCGTGCCGAGGATGATGACGATCCCCTGGGCGATCAGTTGGTCGTAGAAGTCAAAGCCCAGCAAGTTGAGGCCGTTGGTCAGGGCTGCCAGAAGGAGCACCCCGATGGCCGTCCGCCAGACCGCGCCCACGCCCCCGAACATGCTGGTGCCCCCGAGGATGACCCCGCCGACGATGGTGAGCAGGATGGTATCGCCCACGCCGGGGATGGCTGCGCCCAGGTTGGCCAGGGAAAGGAAGCCCGCCAGGCCGGCCAGGAACCCGGTCAAGAGGTAGACCGAGCCTTCCACAAGACGGTGCCGCAGGCCCACGTAGCGGGCCGCACCGCGGTTGGCCCCGTAGAGGCACACATACCGGCCCCATGAAGTCTGGGTCAACAGGAACTGGAAGAGGATCAAGAGCCCGATGGCGATCACCGCCGTGGCCGGCAGACCCAGCCAGTCCGTGCGGCCGAAGAGCCGGATGGCCTTGGGGACCCGGATGGCGATCCCTTCCGAGAGGGTGAAGGCAATGCCCCGGGCGACAAGGTTGGTGCCCAGGGTGAAGACGAAGGGGGTGAGCCCCAACCAAGCGACCGAAAACCCGTTGATCAGGCCGAAGGCGAGGCCAATGCCCAGGCAGATCAGGAGGCCGGTCACCCAGTCCCCCTCCGGCCCCATGACGTACGCGGCTGTCACCGCGCTGCAGGCCACCACTGTGGAGACCGAAAGGTCAATGCCACCCGTCAAAAGGACGAAGGTCTCGCCAATGGCGGCGACGAAGACCACCGCCGTCCCGGCCAGGAGCGCCTGGACGTTCCGCGCCGTGCCGAAGGACGGCGCGAGGAGGGTGAAGGCAATCCACAGGGGGACCAAGATGGGCAGCACGGAAGACTTGCCCAGCACCCTTCCAAGCGTCCGCACCCACCCGCGCCGCGGGAGCGGCCGGCTTCCCGTCTCCCCTACCAGCATCTCACTCATGGGCTGCTCCAGCAAAAGCCTCCGGTGTTCACATTCCTGGGGCCCGGGCCACCCCAGGGCTGAGCCCTCCGAGTGGCCCGGGACCCGCAGGCATACCTGGTCTCCTTACTTGAAGGTGGCTCCCCAGATCTTGTCGGCGTTCTGGGCTGCGTTCTTGTAGGTGTAGAGGGTGCCAGGGAACCGCTGGTCCTTCACCTTGGGCGTCCCGCCCTGGATGACCAGGACCATGTTCTCCAAGGCCGCGCGGCCGAGGTCAAAGAGCGGCAGGGCGACCACGGCGTCCGTCCACCCTTCCACCGTGGCCCGGTAACCCGGCTCAGCACCGTCAATGGTGCAGACGATGATGTGCCCAGGCTCACCCGCCACATGCAGCTTGCCCGCCTCCTGAAGGGCCGTCTTGATGCTGTCCTGCATGAAGTCCGACGGCACCTCAATGGCCCACAGGTCCGGATGGGCCGTCAGCACGTTGGTCACCGCATTCAGGGCCTTGTCCGCATTCCAGTCCGTCGGCTCCTGGATGATGGTCAGGTTGGTCTCCGACTTCAGGGCATCCTCAAAACCGTCCCGACGCTGAATGGCGTTGTCGTCGTTGAGGGCCCCCAGCAGGTTCAGCACCAGGTGGGGCTTGCCATCGTTGAGGCTCTTGACGTACTCCCCGCAGGCCTTGCCGTCAGCGTAGGAGTCCAGGCCACTGTGGTAGGCAATCCAGTCGTGGTCCACCTTGCGGTCAAAGGTGACGACGGGGATGCCCGCCGCCTCGGCCTTGTCAATGGCGGTGAGGATGGCCGTGTTGTCCACCGCCACGATCATGATGGCGTCCACGCCCTGGGTGATGAAGGACTCAATCTGGGTGTTCTGGAGTTGCGGGTCGTTGTCCGCCACCAGTTCCAGCAGCTTCACCCCCAGTTCTTCCGCCGCTTTCCGGACGCCCGCCATTTCGGCCTGCCGGCCCAGGAACAACTTGTCCAGCGAGACGCCGATGACCATCTCCTTGGGGGATTTGGTGGGCGCGGCCGTGGGCTTGGGCACAGGCGTGGCCGTGGGCGGCACGGCCGTGGGCTTGGGCGCCGGAGTAGGTGTGGGCGGCACCGGCGTGGGCTTGGCTTCTGCTGTGGGCGGCGCCGCGGTAGGCTGCGGCTGGGGTGTTGCCGGGGCGCAGCCCGCCAACACCACGGAAAGGACCAAAGCCAGAGAGAGAACCGGGAACCACTGCTTGCCTTTCATGTTTCCTCCTCCTCGCTCTCGCGACAGGAATGGACTTTCCGAAACCGATCGCATCACCCAACGCGTTCCCTTTCTCCGAACCCTTCCATCACCTCCTTTCGGCTCAGGCAGGGCTGCCCTTGCAGAGGGCTCCCTTGCCGACCGCAAAGCCGCCGTCCCTATCGGGCCGACACTTCGCCCCTCCTCGGCCCCGGACGCGCCGGGGCCCTCAGCGTGGTCCACCTGCGGAACAGTTCCAGGGCCGAAGCCCGGTCAATGAGCACTGCGCCGATGAGGACCGTGCCCCGCACGATGTCGTAGATGAAGGCCGAGGCGT